>JANXYD010000451.1 GCA_025350265.1 Hyphomicrobiaceae bacterium
AGTTGGGACTGGCGGCCGTGGCGATCACGTGTTTCGAATTGTTGCGGGTGGCGGCCAATTCCGGCGTCGGACAAGCCGTGATCCGCGCCTCGGACGGGCGCCTTGCAGGCACCTGCATCACCGCGCATCGGTTGATGTGGATCGTGTGTGCGGGCCTGGCGCTGGTGCAGACGACGGTGGGCGCGCTGGTCGCTCAATGGACCGGACACGACGAACTGTTCGGCATGCTGGCGCTGCTGTCCGGCGTCTATCTGATGATGCCCGCAGCTCTGATCCAGACCTACCTGCTGCAACGGAATAACGCGCATGCGACGATCGCAAAGATCGCGACCGCACAAGCGGTGGCCGACAACGCCTTGACGATCGTGCTGGCACTGGCGGGATGCGGGGCGTGGGCGATCGTCATTCCCAAGCTCGCGACCTGCCCGATCTGGCTGTTCGGGATGCGCCTGAATATGCCGTGGATGGCCGACCGCAACGCGGTTGTTGTGCCGATGGGGGAATTGCTGCGTTTCTCGATGCCGGTGCTGGCTGCGGAAACGCTGACCACCGTGCGATTGCAATGCGACAAGGTGCTGGTTGGCGCGATACTCGGCGTCGAGGCGCTCGGGGTCTATTATTTCGTCTTCAATGCGGGGATCGGCCTCAGCCTGTCGTTGACGGGTGCGCTCTCGAATGCGCTTTATCCGCACTTTGCGGAGGCAGCGTCGCGTCCGGGCGAGCTGCTGCGGAGGCTCGATCGGAGCTTACTGCGAAAGGCCGCGCCGATCGCCGGCGTCGTGGTGCTGCAGGCAGCGCTCGCACCGCTGTATGTGCCGCTGCTCTTCGGCGCAAAGTGGAGCGCGAGCGGATCGCTGGTGGCGATATTGTGTGCTTCGGCGTCGACGAAGCTTTTTGCTGACGTCGTGGCGCAGGCGTTGCGCGCGGCCGGCGCGGTGCGCCGCGAGGTCGAGGGCACGCTGGTGATAACCGCACTGAGCCTGACGGCGCTGGCGGCAGGCGCGACGCAGGGGCTGGCTGACGCGGTGACGATGCTGGCGATCGTCAGCGGCGCGACGCAGCTCGGCTTCGCGATGCTGGCGCGCCGCAGCCTGGCGCAATCGGTCGGCCACGGATGCGTCGAGACGAAAGCTGTGTAATGACCACGACGATCACGCATCTGTTGGACGACGCAGCACTCGGAGGCGTGACGCGCTTTCTCGACGCTCTCAAGCGACAGCTCGGGCCGAGTATCGTGCAACAACTCGTCATTGCCAGCCCTGGTGCAAAACGGCAGCCGTGTCTCGATGCGGATCTGGTGGTGGTGCACAGCACGATGAACTGGTCGAAACTGCCGTGGCTGATGGCATTGCGCGCACGCCGCGGGCGACAGCCGATCGTGCTGGTCGAACACAGCTATACCGGTGCGTTCGAAACCAATCATGTCAAAAAGCCGGTGCGGTTTCGCGCGATGCTGCGGATGGCATATGCAATCGTCGACCGCGTCGTTGCGGTTTCCTACGGGCAAGCCGCTTGGATGCGGCGCACGCGGCTGCTGCCGGCTTGCAAACTTGCGGTGATTGCACCGTTCACCGACTGCATGATGTTGGCGACCTTGCCGCTACCACCGACCGTGCGCGGACCACTTCGATTGGGTGCCTATGGACGCTACTGCGGCCAGAAAGATTTCAGCACGCTGATTGCGGCGATGGCACTGGTCGAAGCCGACGTCGCGACGCTGTCGCTGCGTGGGTTCGGTCCGGACGGCGAGCACCTGCGGGTGCAGGCCGCCCCGCTCGGACATGTCCACGTCGGCGACAAGATCGACGAGCTGTCCGACTTTCTCGCGGGCATCGATGCTTTGGTAGTGCCGTCGAGCTATGAACCATTCGGGCAGGTCGCACTTGAAGCCAGGCTCGCTGGACGCCCGTTGATCGTTACCGCCGTCGACGGGCTGCCCGAACAGGTGGAACCCGGAGCCGGCCTCGTGGTACCGGCCGGCGACCCGCAAGCCCTGGCCTTGGCGATCAGGCAAATGGCCGCCCAACGTGCGGCGAGCGGCTGGGCTGAGATGAGCAACGCCGCGCGTACATCCGCGCTCGATCATGTGACGACAAGCACGCTGAGATGGCAGGCGTTGATTTGCGAATTGGTACCTCGCGTCGCCGACGACGCACGCCCGCGCCGGGTTGCATAGGTTCGGCGCTGACGCACTCGTGAACGTTTCGCACGGCTGACATTCGCGATTTTGACGCATCTCGTAAGAATTGCGAAAGGCCGATCTGTGCTTATGGGAGGAAGTCGTCACTTTCACCCGAAGAGCTGCATAAACCCTCATGACCGGGACCGCCGACATCAGGCCGGACCAGCGCGCAACCCATGCCGAACCGCGCAGCGCGCAGTTCGGCCGACGCCGCATGGACATGGCGTGGCCCTACGTGCGCGGCGCGGCGCTGTCGGTTACCTGCGTGTGGGCTTTCGTGCTTGCTTATCTTGCTTTGACGCCCCGCACCTATGTGAGCCGTTGGATCCTCAACCTGCCGACGGCCGCAAGCAGTGTCAGCCTGTCGCTGGAAAGCATCGGCCAGTCGAGTTCGACACCCAACTCGCCGTTCGGCAGTTCCGCGCTATCGCCAAAGGTCGTCTACAAGGAAATCGCCGAGGGCGAACGCGTGCGCCAGGCGGCCGCGACCATGGTGGGGTTGGATCTGGCGCGCTTTGGCAAGCCGCGGGTCAAGCTGATCGATGAAACCGCGCTGATGATGTTTGAGATGACGGCGACCTCACCGGAAGACGCCAAGCTCCGCAGCGACGCGCTGATCGCAGCCTTCAACTCCGAACTCGACACATTGCGCAATGACGAGCTGGAGAAGCGTGCGGGTGCTGTGCGCAACAATCTTGCGGATTATCAAGCTCAAGTGAGGCAGGCGCGCGAGGCCACCGTGCGGGCGCAGACTGAAACTGGGCTGGTTTCCACGATCCAGTTCGCGGAAATGGTGACGTCGCTGACGGCGCTGAGGCGGCGACTGATGGAGCTATCCGGCGAGGTCGATAAACTCGAAGACGAGCATCGGCGCATGGGAGAACGATTGGGGATCTCGGCGGCCACGGCCAGTCAAGCCTTGAAGCTTGCAGCCGATCCGGAATTGAACAAGGCGCTGAGCGAATACATCGACGCGAGGACAGCCTTCCAAGTCGAGAACGAGCGCTTCGGGCCGCGCCATCCGCAGTTGATGACGACCGAAAATCGCCTGAACGCCGCCCGCACTCGGGTCAGTGAGATGATGGAAAGGCTGGTGCCCGGCACGCAAGACACCGTCGATGTCGCGACGTTGATTGCCCTCGTCAATGTCTCACCAAGGGCCGAGCTCTATCTCACGCTGGTGCGCAACGACGCCGCGCTTGAGGGAAAGAGGCGCGAGCTGGCCTCGGTTCGCGCCGACAGGCTGCGGCTGGAAAGTGACGTATCGCGGCTGAGTTCGGCTGCGGCGCGCCTCGAAGACCTCAAGAAGGATCAACTCGTCGCCGACGCCGTGCTGAGTTCGGCCATGGCGCGGCTCGATAGTTCGAGATCCGACATCTACGGCAGCTACCCAATCGTGCAGGTCGTGGCACCCCCCGATATCGCCGCCGCTGCAGCCCAACCGCGCCCGCTCTATGCGGCGCTCGGCGGCGTCAGCGGCACGTTCTTCGCCAGTCTTGCCTGGTTGCTCGCATGGCTTCAATTCACGCATCGCTCGACACGCCGGAAGAGCGCCTAGTTTTCTGGTCGATCGTGGGTACGTGGGGCCTGTGGTTCGCGGGCGCGCTCTATCACGCTTTCCCGCTGCTGGGGTGGACGCTGGTGGCGCTCGCACTCGGCCGTCGCATCGGCGTGTTCGACGAGCACGGACATTCGGCCAGCCCGCTGCCGTGGGGCGTCGTCGCGTGGCTGATCGGCATGGGCGGCATGCTGGCGGCCCTGACGATTGCGCACCTCACCTTCGACCTCGAGGCGGTCCAATTCGTCAAATCGCTGTTCGGCTGGATCAAGGGCTGGGGCCTGCTGGGTGCCTTCATCTTTGCAGGCGCGGATTTGCGCATCAAGCCGATCGTGGTGTTTCGCGCGTCCAATATCCTGGCGCTGCAAACCCTGATCCTGACGCCGGTGCTGGCGGCGGCGGCGCTGGCCGGCGGTCCGGATGTGTGGTTCGTATCGCCGCTGCAATATCTCGGGGGCACGGGCCCGGCTTTTTTCGAGGTGGGTTCACACACCTGGGACGGCGGCAGCCTTGGTTTTCGGCTGCGCTACTACGCGCCGTGGGGACCCGCTGCCGCGTTCTGCGCGCACATCGGCTTGGTGTGCGGATTGTTCGACCGCGATCGCCGCTGGCGGCTGGTCGGGGTGGTGACCGCACTGGTGGTATGCGCAATGTCGCAATCTCGGCTGTCGCTGATCGCGGTGCCAGTGCTGCTGTTGGGGCTGCCGCTACTGTCGAACCTGCTGCGCGCCTGGCCGGCCGCCATCGCAGCCGCTCTGTTCACGCTCGGCATGCTGCTGCTGACGCAAGTGCAAGATGCGATTGACGACGCCACGCAAGCCTTCATCGGTGCGCGCGCTGACAGTTCCCGGGTGCGCGCGGCTCTGTCGCGGATCGCGGTGCATCGCTGGCAGGAAGAAGCGCCGTTGTTTGGCCATGGCGCGGTCGAGCGCGGGCCGCATCTGGTCGAATTCATGCCTATCGGATCGCATCACACCTGGAACGGGTTGTTGTTCGTCAAGGGCGCCGTAGGGTTCGTAGCGTTGGCGTTGCCGCTGGCGTGGACGTTCTTTGAGTTGCTGGCCAAAGCGCAGCGGGACGCGGTGGCGCGCGCGGGCCTCGGCATGGTGCTGGTGCTGGTGTTCAATTCGTTCGGCGAGAATTTAGAAATTCTCGCGTATCTGGCGTGGCCGGGCTTGCTGATCATCGGCATCGCCTCGCGCCGGAGACTACGCACACCGGAAGTATGGAAACAGCAATTTGGCCCCGCATTCGCGGTGCATCCGGAGGCGGCGTGAACGGCGCGCCGGACACTTACATATTCGGCACGACGCGCGTCAGTTTCCAGTCTCCACCGGTGAAGGCCATGCCGATGGTGGCGTCGGGTTTGGATTGGGCCACATCGCGGGCGACGGCAATGTCAAAACCCAGCGGCCCCGCCAAGCTCAAACCCTTGACGTTGCCGAGGCCAAACGCGCGTTTGGCGGCGGGGTTGGCCGATGCAGAGGGCGCGGTCGCTGCAGGCTGCGCCGTGACCGGTGCCGTGACATCCGGCGTGGTCGCACCGATGCCGCTTGACCGCGCCACGCCGACAGCAGCAGCCGCTTGGCCGAACACCCCACCCAAACCACCACTTGCGGCGTTGCCATCGCCAGTGCTGGGCACAGCGGCCGGAGCCGCCTTGCGCATGGCCTTTTCGAACGCGCCAGCGACATCGCCGCCATCGCGTGCAATGCGGATGGCAGCGCCCGGCGTGACCACCAGCGCCAGCACCTGATCGGCGACCTTGCCCAGCATCTGCGCCTTGAGATCGCCCCCCAAGACCTGACCCAGCGAGCCGAGCGCACCGGATTGCTTATCCATCTGCTTGCCGATCAAGGCCACCGCCGTGGGCCGCAAACTTTCACGCACCTGGATGAAATCCACTTTACTGGCGAGCGCCGCTTCGTCTTCCTGGCTCAACGCGGTGGCGATGCGATAGGCCGACCATGCCGGCCACGCGACGTAGAAGCCAAGTGCCGCGACCACCAGCAACGCGATGTATTTTTTCATGAAATCCCCCAGACAGTCGCGTCGCAGCCAATAGCGTGCTTCCGGATAAAGCATGCCCCGGACGAGATCCGGGGTGTGAACGGTTTTCCGATAAGAAGCACGAAAAAACAAAGAGCTGGGGTCGTTCCACGATTCAACCAAAACCGGAACGCCCCCTGCGTGGCCGCGCTCCTGCGCAAGTAAAGCCTTATACCAGCGGCCAAAATTACTGACTCATCGTCCTCCATGGCGTCCACGTCAGTGAAGCGATGCGGCCGGCTTCGGCGCACATGCGGTTCCACGCTTTTGACGCAGCCTCAGCGATGGCGTCATAGTCATTGAGGAGGCGCAGCGATGGCGAGCGTTCTTTGAGATATTCCCAAACGCGCTCGACTGGATTGAGCTCGGGCGAGTAGGGTGGCAGCGGCACCAGCGTGATATTGGCCGGCACGCGCAACGCCTCGGCACCGTGCCAGCCCGCCTGATCGAGCTCCATCGCCACGTGCGGTGTTCACGTAAGGCAGCACCAACGCAAAAGCGTTGTCCGTGCGCGGCTCAACGCACGCGAAGATGTAGGCGAATGTGAAGCGGTTGGCAGCGCCAATCGCTTTCCCCACGGGCGTTTTACCACATGCGAAAGTTGTGCATGGGCGTGACGAGAACAAGGCGCTGTCGCCTGCAATCTGGGATAAGTGCCGCACAGAAAAGGCATCACGCGCGACGCAAAGCAAAGCGGGTGGACGGCCAAGGCGAAAAGGCACAGCATGGTCACCTCACTGGCACACAGCCAGCTAAAGCGCGGACGAGATGTTGCCCCGACCATGGACCAAGCGCAGGCGATCCTCGAGAAAACGTTCGGCTACAAGTCGTTTCGGTTGCATCAACAGGCCATCATCACGTCGTTGCTCGCGGGCAAGGACGTGCTGGCGCTCATGCCGACAGGTGGCGGCAAGTCGCTGTGCTACCAGATTCCAGCGCTGGTCAGGCGCGGCGTCGGCGTTGTGGTATCGCCGCTCATCGCACTGATGCAGGATCAGGTGGATGCGCTGAAAGTGGCCGGCGTCAATGCCGCGTTTCTCAACTCGACCCTGTCGTGGGCAGAAGTGCAAGAGGTCGAAGCCGCTGTCACCTCGGGGCGGCTGGATGTGCTTTACGTGGCCCCCGAACGGCTGGTGCAGGAGCGCACGCTGCAGCTCCTCGAACGCGCCGAGATATCCATCTTCGCCATCGACGAAGCGCATTGCGTGGCGCAATGGGGACACGATTTCCGGCCGGAATATCGCCAGCTCCGCATCCTGCCGGAGCGCTTTCCGAACGTGCCGCGCATCGCGCTGACGGCGACGGCCGACGCCCGCACGCGCGAAGAAATCGTCGCCGAATTGAAGCTCGAAAATGCCGAGCGCTACGTCGCCTCGTTCGATCGCCCCAACATCCGCTACGCCATCAGCGAGCAAGGCTCGATCGGCAATCGCGAGAAGCTGTTGCAGTTCATCGAGGCCGAGCACAAGGAAGACGCCGGCATCGTTTATTGCCTGTCGCGCAAGAACGTGGAGGAGACGGCATCGTGGTTGTCGTCCAAGGGGCGGCGGGCGTTGGCGTATCATGCCGGGCTGCCGCCGGACACGCGCCGCACCACGCAAGCGAAGTTTCTCAAGGATGACGGGCTCATCATCTGCGCCACGATCGCCTTCGGCATGGGCATCGACAAGCCGGATGTGCGCTTCGTGGCGCATTTGAACCTGCCGAAGTCAATCGAAAGCTATTACCAGGAAACCGGCCGCGCGGGCCGCGACGGCGAACCCGCCAGCGCGTGGATGTGCTATGGCATCCAGGACATCATCACGCAGCGGCAGTGGATCGCGCAGGGCGACGGCAGCGAAGCGCACAAGCAAATGCAGCGGCAGAAGCTCGACGCGCTGATCGGGCTGACGGAAACGGCATCGTGCCGCCGCCAGCGGCTGCTCGCCTACTTCGGCGAAACGTCGGAAAAGCCCTGCGGCAATTGCGATACATGCCTGTCGCCGCCGCGCACGTTCGACGGCACCTTGGCCGCGCAGAAGGCGCTGTCGGCGATCTATCGCACCGGCCAGCGATTTGGCGTCGGCTACCTGGTCGACATACTCGCCGGCAAGGCAGATCCCCGCATTTCAAAGAATGCGCACGACAAGCTGAATGTGTTCGGTGCCGGCCAGGACATGAAGCCGGATACGTGGCGCGGGCTGTTCAGGCAATTGATGGCTTCGGGCTATGTCAGCAGCGACGACGACGGTCACGGCTCGCTGACGTTGACCGATCGCGCACGACCATTACTGCGCGGCGAAGAACAGTTTCTGATGCGCGAAGTGCCGATCAGCGCCAAGGGCGAGCGCGGCAAAAGCAAAGCTGCGCGCGAGACGCGATCGGGGGCTGCATCGCTTTCGGGCGGCAGCGATGCGCTGTACGTCGAACTGAAGGCGCTGCGGCAGAAGCTCGCCAACGAAGCGGGCTTGCCGCCATATGTGATCTGCCACGATCGCACGCTGGTCGAGTTGGCACAGAAGCGGCCGCGCACGGAAACAGCGCTGCACGACATCAGCGGCCTCGGCGACCGCAAGATTGCGCGCTACTGCGCGGCGCTGCTGGAAGTCGTGCAGGCGCACGCGGCAACCCAGCAACCGACGCTGGCGCAGCCCGCGCCAAGCGCGGCCGCCAACCGGCTTTCGGCGACGGTCAATCAGACACTGGCATTGCACCGCGCGGGCAAGACGGCTGCAGAAATCGCCGCGAGCCGTGGCTTTGAGCTCAGCACCATCTACAGCCATTTCGCCGAAGCGATCGAATCAGGCGAGGTCGAAGCCGACGCGGTGTTGACGCTGGAGCCAAGCGAAATCGACGAAATCAACGCCGCGTTCGACAAGTGCCAGACCCTCGACACCGGCAAACTCGGACCAGCCTACGCCGCCCTCGACGGCAAATACGACTACGGCATTCTCAAATGCCTGCTGGCGGAATTGGGGTGAGGGGTGCAGGGCTTCTTCCCTTCTCCCCATCGCCTTCGATGGGGAGAAGGTGCCCGAAGGGCGGATTAGGGGCGGCAACGAGTCCGGTGCTCGCAAAGTTCGTCCGCTTATGCCCCGATCAGATCGATGTTCGTGCCAACGAGAACAAAAGCGGCAGTGGGCCAATAGTGTGCATCATTTCGAGTGCCCTGGTTCTTTGAGCGTGGTCCGCTTTGTGATACGATTTCACCATGATGAAGCCTGCGACAACACTCTACGACCTCAGTGTTCCGACCTTCCTGCAGACCGCACGAGCCGTCGGCGGCTTCCTCGACCGCACGACCAGACACTGCGCCGAGACCGGGGCCAACCTGGAAGAACTCGTGACTGTGCGCCTTTCGCCCAACATGGCGCCGTTTCATTTTCAGATTGAAGCTCTGACGCATCATGCCGTGTGGGGTATCGAGGCTGCGAAGACCGGTGTGTTCGCCCCGCCGCCTCTGGTCGGCGCGATGCCTTTCGCTGACCTACGGGCCATGGTCGGACATGCAATAGCGGCGTTGGAGGCGTTCGCCCCCGATGAGGTCAACAGTTGGTCAGGCAAGAACCTCGATATTGTAGTTTATCAGCCGCTCGACGAGGCCAATGCAGCGACTTCTAGCTGGGGCCCGCGGACAATGGCTTTCACGCCGGAGACCTTCTTCCTTTCATACTCGCTACCCAACTTCTTTTTTCATTCTGTGACCGCGTACAACATCCTGCGGACGCGGGGCGTGCCGCTTGGAAAATACCATTTCCAGGGTCAGCTGCGAACCAATGTGCGCTAAAGCTACGCCCCATGCAGAGCCTTGGTGAAGGCCCGCTTTCTGAGGCCGACCGTCCGCCCCCTGCAAACGCTGCCGTGCGGCAGAGATCGGTCACTCTCGACGTTTGCACTTCGATCTGATCACGCTCGTATTTGATCTGCTAGCCGACGAAATATCTGAAATGCAACGATATTGACGCGATAGATCAGCAAGCGGAACTCTGCTG
>JANXYD010000113.1 GCA_025350265.1 Hyphomicrobiaceae bacterium
CCCGCGATCAAGCCGATCGCACTTAACATCGCTAAGTTTTTCATGGGTTTCTCCTGTTGCTTTGAAAACAGAAGACCGCCGTGATTGGTTCCACTCGCCGGTCCCGACCCCAGCACTGCAACCCGCCCGATCACACCTCGACGCCCAGCATCAAGCCCATGCATTGCACGGCAGCGCCCGACGCACCCTTGCCGAGGTTATCCAGCTTCGCCACGACCACCGCCTGACCCAACGCATCCGATCCGAACACGCGCAACTCCATGAAATCGGTGCCATTCAAGCTCTCGGGTTCGATTCGACCGTGGCCTGGCGCAGTGTCGTCGGTGCCGATGACGCGGATCAGTTTCGCCCCCGCGAAGTGCTTCGCATAAACCGCGTTGAGATCTCTGATCTTAGGCTTGCCCGCCAGCGTATCCAGGTGCAGCGGCACCGACACCAGCATCCCCTGCCGATAATGTCCCACGCTCGGCACAAAGATCGGACGCCGCTTCAGCAGGCTATAGTGCTGCAACTCCGGTACATGTTTGTGCAACAGGCCGAGCCCATACAATTCGAAATTCGGCGCGCGACCGTGTTCGTGGACTTCGATCATCGCCTTGCCGCCCCCGGAATATCCAGACACCGCATTGACGCTGACCGCATAGTCGTCAGCCATCAGCCCGGCTTCGATCAGCGGCCGCAAAATCGCAATTCCACCGGTCGGATAGCACCCCGGGTTGGCCACCCGCCTGGCGTTCGCAACCCGCTCCGCATGCCCTTGCGACATTTCCGGAAATCCAAACACCCAATCTGGATTGACGCGATGCGCGGTCGAAGCATCAATGATGCGGGGCGCGTCACCGCCGAGTGCGTCAGCCAACGCCACCGCCTCCCTGGCGGCGTCGTCAGGCAGACACAACACCACCAAATCGACATCGCGCATCAACGCCTGCCGCGCCCTCGCATCTTTCCGTTTATCCGGCGCAATGCTCTTGACCTGAACAGCGTGCAATTTCGCCAGCCGTTCGCGTATTTCAAGCCCCGTGGTGCCCGCTTCGCCGTCGATGAAAACGGTCGGCACTTTGCCCTTCGACGTGCTTTTGCTTATTTCGCTCATGCTGTGTCTCGCTGCGAATCCGGCGGCACCCGGAACGGGTAACACGCCCTAAAAACAAAAAAGCCGCGCAATAGGCGCGGCGTGCGGACGGTCTCATTGGACAAGCGTCATCGCACCCGCGCAAGGCGAAGAGTGGGGCGTCGCAAACAGTCGAACCCAGTAATCATGCATCGGATATGCAGCCGAACAGTCACTCATGTCAAGAAGATGGGCCAGCCCATCGGAACCGTCCGCGGCCAAATCGGTTGAACGATAACCCCCGAGCCGATACGATCGCACTGGCTCCCTTAGGTGCTTGCGGGAAAGTGTGAAGCGGTTTTCCGATCTGGAGCACGACCTAGCACACGACCTAGCAAAAGAGTGCTTCCGATAGGAAGCACGATCACGCAAAGACCTATGGACACCCGAGATATTCCCCCGCCAATCCCGTCAACGGAGACAAACATGTCGCAATTCAAGCTGCCCGAACTGCCTTATGCGTACGACGCGCTGGCCCCCTACATGTCCGCCGAGACGCTTCAGTTCCACCACGACAAGCACCATCAAGCCTACGTCGACAACGGCAACAAATTGGCTGGTGAAGGTACCAAGTACGCCGGCAAGAGCATCGAAGCCATCTGCGTCGAGGCTTTCAATGCCAAAGACGCGCCCGTCGTGAACAACATCGGCCAGCACTTCAACCACATTCATTTCTGGAAGTGGATGAAGAAGGGCGGCGGCGGCAAGAAAATGCCGGGCAAACTTGAAAAGCTGGTTGAGGCCGCTGGCGGGTTCGACAAGGTCCGCGCCGACTTCATCAACGCCGGCGTGACGCAATTCGGATCAGGTTGGGCGTGGTTGGCCTTGAAGGGCGACAAGCTCGAAATCATGAAGACGGCGAACGGCGAAAACCCGCTCATGCACGGTGCCAAGCCCCTGCTCGGCGTCGACGTCTGGGAGCACAGCTATTACATCGACTATCGCAACGCTCGCCCGAAGTATCTCGAAGCCTTCGTTGATCACCTGATCAATTGGGAACATGTCGAGATGATGCTCGAAGCCAAGACGTCGTAAGCGCCCACGTTCGTTCTTAAGAACGCCCCATAAACGCTTTCCCGGAATTTGCCACGCGTCGTCCGCAGGGCAAATATCCGGGATCGCTACGGCTCAAGCACCGGCCTTGATCGCAAAATGCAACGCCGTGTCGGATAGCGCGCCGATGCGTTTGATGGATTCGGTGGCCTGCTCGCTCGCCGCGGTCCCGTCCCGTACGCGCCCGGCAATGCCCTGCAAGATCGCCGTCAGCCGGAACATGTTGAAGGCGGTGTACCAGTCGAGTGCGGGAATGCCCTGGCGGTTCGTCAGTTTGCAGTAAAGCGCAGTCGCTTCCTCCATCGTCG
>JANXYD010000116.1 GCA_025350265.1 Hyphomicrobiaceae bacterium
GCAAGACCTATTACCGCGCCATCGTCGGTCCGCCCGGCTCCAAGGAAGCGGCCAAGAGTGTCTGCACCCAGATCAAGGCCGCCGGCTACAACGATTGCTTCACGACCGCGTACTAAAGCACGCAATAGCTGCAGCAGCGGATTCGCATATGGCGATTTCGGCGTTCATTTCGGGCTTGGCGGGTCTTAGTCTTAGCCCGGATGAAGCGGTCTTTCTCCGATCCTCGCGGCCGGCAGGGATCATTCTGTTCGCGCGCAACATCGATCACCCCGACCAGGTCAGGAAACTGATCGCCGAAGCACGGCATGCCATCGGCACCGCCGTGCTGGTGTTGGTCGACCAAGAGGGCGGTCGCGTGCAACGGTTGCGACCGCCGCATTGGCGCGCGCTACCGAGTGGATCGGATTATGCCGCACGCGCGGCTCTCGATCTGGATTTGGCTGTCGCCGAGGCGTTTGCGGTTTCAAGACTGATCGCGCACGACCTCAAGGTGCTCGGCATCAACTGCAATTGCACGCCGGTACTGGATGTGCCGGTGCCAGGCGCACATGCGGTAATCGGCAGTCGCGCGCTCGGTGCGAACGTGGCAACCATCATAGCGCTCGGGCGCGCCATCGCCGACGGACACATGGCGGGTGGCGTGCTGCCCGTCATCAAGCACATTCCCGGTCATGGCCGTGCGCTGGTCGACACGCATCACGAACTGCCGACGGTGACAGCTACGGAGCACGATCTCGCGGCGAGCGATTTTGCGGCCTTCAAGGCGTTGGCACATCTGCCGGCGGCGATGACGGCGCATGTGGTTTTTTCGGCTATCGATGCGACAGCGACGGCGTCGACATCGGCGCTGGTAACGCAGCGCATCATTCGCGAGCACATCGGCTTCGACGGTCTGCTGATGAGCGACGATCTGTCGATGCAGGCACTGCACGGCAGCCTAGGCGCGCGTGCGGCGTCGGTGCTGGCCGCCGGCACAGACCTGGCCTTGCACTGCAACGGAATGATCAGCGAGATGGCAGAGGTTGCAGCAGCAGTGCCGGCGCTCACCGGCGCGGCGCTCGCCCGCTACGAACGCGCGGTCAAGGTGACATCGACCGCATTACCGTTCAGCATGACCGCCGCCGAAGCTTGCCTCACCCGCATATCCGCCACATCCTGACCCAAGGGTTTCAAAAGGGCTGAGCCCTTTTGCGGGAGCTCGAGGGCAGCGCCCTCGTTCTTATCAACATTATGACCAACACCACTCAGACCGAACCACCCAACGACCCCTCGAACTGGTCGGAACCGGCGCGGCTGGATATCCGTCCCGAGCAGGCGCTGAGCGTACACGTCGACGGCTTCGATGGTCCGCTCGACCTGCTGCTGGCGCTGGCGCGGACGCACAAGCTCGACCTCGCCAAGATTTCCGTGCTGGCACTCGCCGAGCAATACCTCGCCTTTATCGCCAATGCGACGGCGTTGCGCATCGAAATTGCCGGCGACTATCTGGTGATGGCGGCATGGCTGGCTTTCCTGAAATCGCGCATGCTGTTGCCTAAGGAGAAGGTCGACGATCCCGAGCCGAGCGGGGAGGACATGGCGCAAAGGTTGGCGTTCCGGCTCAAGCGGCTGGAGGCGATGCGGCAGGCCGCGGCCGAACTGATGACGCGCAAGCGGCTGGGCCAGGACGTGTTCCCGCGCGGCATGCCGGAGGGCGTGCGGACCATTCGCGAGCGGGAATATACCGCCGAGATCTACGATCTGTTGCGGGCCTATGCAGATCAACGGCAGCGCACCGCGATCAAGCGGGTGCACGTGGTCAAGAAGCGCCAGGTGTGGTCGATCAAGGACGCCCGCCTCAGGCTCGAGCAACTACTCGGGGCGAATGCGGGCGGCTGGGTGCAACTCGACCTGTTTTTCGAGCAGTACCTGCCGTCGCGGGAATTAGCCAAGACGACGCTGGCGGCGAGCTTCGGGGCAAGCTTGGAAATGGCACGCGATGGGCTGATCGAACTGCAGCAGGCCCGCCACTTCGCGCCACTTTACATGCGCAAACGCGCGCCACCGGTTGCGGTGCCGGAATTACCCGAGATGGACGGAGAGCCAAAGTGAGCGGCGACAGGAAGGGCACCGGAAAACCGCCACGGCTGAACCTTGTCGCGTCGACGACGGATGCATCAGGCCGCGGCGGGCAGCGTCCCTCGAACGTCACCCACCTCGCGCCGCCGCAGCACGCCCAGTCGCCGGAGCGGCGGGACAAACTGCGGATCGTCGAGGCGTTGCTGTTTGCCGCATCCGAGCCGTTGGACGAAGCAACCCTCGGTCGCCATGCCGGTGCGGTCGATATCGTTGCTGGCCTGTTGGCTGAGTTGCAGCTCCTTTACGCGGGGCGCGGCATCAACCTGGTGCGGGTTGCGGGCAAGTGGGCGTTCCGCACGGCGGAAGACCTGTCGTATCTCCTCGAACGCCACGCCAAGGAGGAACGCAAGCTGTCTCGCGCGGCCATGGAGACGCTGGCGATCATCGCCTATCACCAGCCGGTGACGCGCGCCGAAATCGAGGATATTCGCGGCGTCGCCACGTCATCGGGCACGCTGGACGTGCTGATGGAAACGGGCTGGGTGCGGCCACGCGGACGCCGGCGTGCACCGGGCCGTCCA
>JANXYD010000166.1 GCA_025350265.1 Hyphomicrobiaceae bacterium
CTGCCGAAGAATGCGCACGTCTGGGTGCTGACCGACGATATGTACGAGCATCTGCTCTATGACGGGCTGAAGTTCTACACGGCTGCACAGGTCGAGCCGCGCTTGTATGATCGCACGCTGACCATGAACGGGTTGTCGAAAGCCTATTGCATGACGGGCTGGCGGCTCGGCTACGGCGCGGGACCGGAGGCGCTGATCAAGGCCATGTGCAAGCTGCAGAGCCAATCGACGTCGAACCCGTCGTCAATCACGCAATGGGCGGCCGTGGAAGCCTTGAATGGGCCGCAGGACTTCATCCCCAAGCACAACAAGATCTTCAAGGAGCGCCGCGATCTCGTGGTGTCCATGCTCAATCAGGCACGTGGCCTCAAGTGCCCGACGCCGGAGGGCGCGTTCTACGTCTATCCGTCGTGCGCCGGCGCAATCGGCAAGGTGTCGAAGTCCGGCGTCACGATTACAAATGACGAACTGTTCGCCACGACCTTGCTCGAAGAAGAGGGCGTCGCCGTCGTACACGGCGCGGCGTTCGCCATGAGCCCGGCGTTCCGCATTTCATATGCCACCTCGACCAAGGATCTCGAAGAAGCGTGCACCCGCATTCAACGCTTCTGCGGCAATCTGAAATAAGCGTGCTTGTGTGGGTTGGGTCGCGCCGGGCATGGCGTGACCCAATTTTAGGTGCCTCAATCGGCGTTGCCGATGGCCATCGGCGTGCGAGCTTGAGCGTCCCGCGCAACCGCTTCGTCGCTGCCACAGGTAATGATTTGTTCACCATGTTTCGGTTCCGGCCGGCGTCGTTAACGCTTGGCACAGCGCTTGCTGATCGAATGGCAATTCCGATCAACGAGGCAGTTCGTCATGACGTCCGACATCCACTCCATGGTCCAAGGCCATGCCCTGTTTCGTATAGGTACGCTCGGCCACGAGTTCGCACCCGGACTGCGAGTGACGCAGTTCTTGCCAGTCGTCGGCCCGTCCGACGTCTCCGCCGTCGACGTCATCGCGATCGTGCGTGAGCGGGCAGGGTTCGAAGCCTTGGAGTCCGAATGGAATGCGCTGTTTGAGCGCGCCGGGCGTAGCGAGCAGATGTTCCAGACCTTCAACTGGCTCTGGCATTGGTCGAATTATTTCTGCGCCGAGGAAGCGGCCGATCTGGCAATCGTCACCGTCAGGCGCGCAGGCATGCTGATCGCCATTGTGCCGCTGGTGGTCGAGAGAACACTCGGCTTGCGGCAACTCTCCTTTATGGGCGCGCCCGTCAGCCAGTACGGTGATGCCCTGATCGATCCGGTATCGGATATGCAAGAGGTGCTGATCGCGGCACTCGAATTCGCGATGGCCACAACCCGCGCCGATGTCGTCCGTCTCGCCAAGGTTCGTGGCGACGCTGTCATGGCACCGGTCGTGGCGGCGCTGGCGGCCGTGACGACAGGTTCAGAGGACGCCCCGTTTGCCGATCTCGCCGCTGCCCGCACGCAAGCGAAATATGACGAGCGCTTCTCCAGCAAGACCAAGAAAAATCGCCGTCGTCTCGAACGTCGCCTGGCCGAACGCGGAGCCATCGGGCTTGACTGGCAGCTGTCGGGCCGTCCCGCTGCCGATGCCGCACTGACCACAATGGTTTTGAAGCGCGCCTGGCTTAAGGCGCACGGGCAACTTTCGCGCGCCTTTTCGGACAGGCGGACCGATCGCTTTTTCTCAGCCGTTTGCGCCAACACACAGCGGCCGGCAGGCGCGCGGGTCTCGCTTTTGACCACAGGCGGCGAGATCGCCAACGCCGCCATCACCATCACCGTCGGCGGGCGGCAGGCCGTGCATATCCTGGCCTACGGCATGAAGTTCGTAAAATGCGCGCCGGGTGTGTTGCACGTCGAAAAACTGATCGAGCGTGCGTTCGCCGACGGCGTCGGCACCGTGGATTTTCTCAGTCCCCGCCACGACTACAAACTCGAATGGGCCGACGGCTCCATCCGCGTCGCCGACTATGCGCTGCCGGTCAGTCGGCTGGGCAAGGCCTACACGCACGTTTATCTCGCTCATGTCCGCGAGGCCTTGAAAGCGATCTTGAAAGCGCGGCCGAAAAATTCCGCTGGCCTGCTGGCGTGGGCGCGCACGGTGATCAAACCTCCACAGCGCCAAACGCCGCCTACGCCGCACTGAGACGGCGTGGCCGACACCTTCAGGTGCCGTTTGTCCTGCCTGCCGCCAACACCTGCTGCGCCTTCGCCTCGACGCGGCGGGCATGCAGAATCGGCTCGGTGTAGCCGTTGGGTTGCGCTGCCCCCTTCAGCACCAGATCGCACGCGGCCTTGAAGGCCACGCCGTCAAACGTTGGTGCCATCGGCCGGTACAGCGGATCTCCGGCATTCTGCTTGTCCACCACAACGGCCATGCGGCGCATCGTTTCCTGTATCTGCGTCTCGCTGGTGATGCCGTGCTTCAGCCAGTTGGCCATGTGTTGCGCCGAAATCCGCAACGTCGCGCGATCTTCCATCAGGCCGATGTTGTTGATGTCGGGCACCTTCGAACAGCCGACGCCCTGGTCTATCCAGCGCACCACGTAGCCGAGAATGCCCTGCGCGTTGTTGTCGAGTTCGGCCTGCACGTCGGCCGGGCTCCAGTTGACGCGGTCGGCGACTGGGACGGTCAAGATCGCATCCAGCGAAGCGCGCGGCCGCGACGCCAGCGCCGCCTGCCGTTCGCGAACCGAAACTTGATGGTAATGCAACGCGTGCAAGGTCGCAGCCGTGGGCGACGGCACCCACGCGGTATTGGCACCGGCTAGCGGGTGGCCGATCTTCTGCTCCAGCATGTCAGCCATCAGGTCCGGCATCGCCCACATGCCCTTGCCGATCTGCGCGTGCCCCGGCAAGCCGCAGGCGAGCCCGATGTCGACGTTCCAATCTTCGTAAGCCTTGATCCAGGCGGTCTGCCGCATCTCCGCCTTGCGGATCATCGGGCCTGCCTCCATCGCCGTGTGCATCTCGTCGCCGGTGCGGTCGAGGAAGCCGGTATTGATGAAAAACACGCGCGACTTCGCTGCCCGGATGCATTCCTTGAGGTTGACCGTGGTGCGGCGCTCCTCGTCCATGATGCCCATCTTCAGTGTATTGCGGGCCAGTCCCAACGCATCCTCGACGGACGCAAAAAGCGTGTCCGCAAACGCCACTTCGGCCGGGCCGTGCATCTTCGGCTTGACGATGTAGACTGAGCCGGTGCGACTGTTACTGAAGGTGGAGCGGCGCTCGAGATCGTGCATGCCGATCAGCGATGTGATCATGCAATCGAGAATGCCCTCCGGCACCGGCTTGCCGTCCCGGTCGAGCACGGACGTGTCGTCCATCAGATGGCCGACGTTGCGGATCAGGTTGACCGAGCGGCCAGCGAGCACGACCGATTGGCCGTCGCGCCCTGTATAGATGCGATCGGCGTTGAGCGTTCGCGTGACCGGCCGGCCCGCTTTCTCGAACGTGTCGGACAACGAGCCTTTCATCAAGCCGAGCCAGTTGCGATAGGCGGCCACCTTGTCGTCGGCGTCGACGGCGGCGATGGAATCTTCCAAGTCCATGATCGTTGTGAGGGCGGACTCGATCAGCAGGTCGGCGACACCTGCTGCATCCGTGCGCCCGATCGGATGGCTGCGATCGACGCGGACCTCGACGTGCAAACCATTGTTGACGAGCAGAATGGCGTCGGGAGCATCGGCGCTACCGGTGTAGCCTTGAAACTTCGCCTCCTCGCGTAGCCGCACCTTGGCACCATCCGGCTGCATCGCCAGCAGCGTCCCGCCGGCGACCGAATAGGCGCGCACCGTCGAATGACTGCCGAATGTAAGTGGCGCTATCGCATCGAGCCGCGCCTTCGCGAAGCGGATCACCTTGGAGCCCCGGAGGGGATTATAGCCGCCTCCCCGCGTTGCCCCGTCGCTTTCCGACAGTGCGTCAGTGCCGTAGAGAGCATCGTACAGCGAACCCCAGCGGGCGTTAGCGGCATTGAGCGCATAGCGGGCATTCATCACCGGCACGACCAACTGCGGCCCCGCCATGACGGCGATTTCCGCATCGACGTTGGCTGTGTCGACTGAGAAGTTCGGCCCCTCGGCCACCAGATAGCCAATCTCGCTCAGGAACGCCTTGTAGGCAGCCATATCCAGCGGCTTGCCCTTGTGCGATCGGTGCCAATTGTCGATCTTCGATTGCATCTGGTCGCGGACAGCTAGCAGCGCCCGGTTTTTTGGCGCGAGATCGTGGATGATCGTTTCCAGTCCGCTCCAGAACCGCGCTTCGTTGATGCCGGTGCCCGGTAGCGCCTCCTGCGCGATGAAGTCGTGCAGTACCTTGGCTATCTTGAGGCTGCCCAGCGAAACGCGGTCCGTCATGATTGGTCTCTTTGTATAGGTTGTCCCGCAGCGGCGTCTGTGCCCCGGGGGAGCGTGCTGACTGTCACGCCGGCGCAGGGCATACCGGCAGGCGAGCACCGATGCAACTCATCCCGGCCCGCTGGCATGGTTTATGTGCGCGCGGGAAACGCGCACGCTGGCTTAAGCTGCGCCGCCACGGCTTTAGTCCTCGAGGCCAATCTCAGGGTCGGCGAGCGCGTGCAACCGCAAGGCAGCCACCCGCGCGAAGCGTTGCAGCATGACTTTCCGCCGCGCGGCGGGCAGGCGGTACTCAGGCGCGGGGCGGATCACCTCGCCGCCGTAGCGATCCGCCAGCACCAGCCCGCAATCGACTGGCAACACGTCGGCGGGAAAAGCGTTGTCGACGGCGAATAGCAGTCGGTCGCAATAGGGCCGATACTCCGGCCATTTCTGATCCGACCGGAAATCCGCGAGGCTCGACTTGATCTCGACGATCCAGAATTCACCCGCATCCGAAAGCGCTGCCAGATCGGCGCGGCGGCCGTTGGGCAACGGCAACTCGGTGAGGGTGGCGAAGCCGTGCGCCAGCAGGCAACGCCGGGCGCCGCGCCCGATCGCCAGTGCTGCATCAGACTGCCGACCGTCGACCAGGCCGGAAAGGGGCTGCGCCAGGGCGTCGGGCCGGCGGCGATTGACCGGGACCGAGAGCGGCGACAGTTGAGTTGGTGCGAATTTGTCGGTCATGGCGTTGCACTCATATCACGGCGGTGCGTGGCGCGGCAGTGTGAGATGCACTTTGGATGCGCGATCGTTGATATCCGACGGACGGCGGGAGATTGCCCTTTTCCTGTCGCTTTTTCGTCGCCGGTGTTGCGCATATCTATGCCACGGTTGTGGTGTCGCTGTGTTGCGGCGGCATGTGAGTTGAGCGCGGGGAGCGGGTTGCAATGGCATTCTGGCGGGGCCAGCGGGAAAAGAGCGGCAAGAATGGTGCATCGGGCGGGGCGGCGACCGGCCACGCGGACGCGCGCGGCGGTGCAGCCACGGGCAAGTGGACGCAGGCCTTTCGTGCGCTCGCCGGTCCCGCTGCCGCCGGCGTTCCCGAAGCGCTGGCAGCCACCGAGTTGCGCCGCTCGGTCGACCCCGCGTCACTGGTGTTCAAGACCACCGCTGATATCGAGCCCATCCGCGGCTTGATCGGCCAGGATCGCGCGCTTGCCGCCATCGAGTTCGGCACCGAGATGCGATCGATGGACTACAATATCTTCGTGCTGGGACCGCCGGCATCCGGCAAGCGCACCGCGCTGAAGACGCAGTTGGCGGCCAAGGCAGCCCGTTCTGTCGCGCCCGACGACTGGGTCTACGTCTACAATTTTCAGGAGCCGAGCCAGCCGCGCGCGGTGCGCCTGCCCGCCGGTCGCGCACGCCTGCTCGCCCGCTCCATGCTGGAGGCGATCGACGAGCTGCGCGGCATCGTCCCGTCGCTCTTTGACGGCGACGATTACACCACGCGCCGGCGCGCCATCGACGCCGGCTTCCAGGCCGGACAGGAGCACGCGCTCGAAGCGCTCAACAAGAAAGCCGCCGCCCAGAACATTGCCATTCTGCGCACGCCGCAAGGGTTTGCGCTCGCGCCCATGCACGAGGGCAAGGTCGTCAAGCCCGAGACGTTCAACGCCCTGCCGGAAGCCATGCGCGCTGAAAAACAGGCAGCGATCGCAGCTCTCGAGGAGGAACTCGGCAAGATCCTCGAGCGGCTGCCGAAGTCCGAAAAGGAGCGTCGCGCCAAGGTCGGCGCGCTCAATCAGGAGTTGGCACACGCAGCTGTCACCGCCGCGCTCGAAGATGTGGCCGCGGCTTTTTCCGACCTGCCGGCCGTCATCAATCACCTCAACGACGCTGGTGAAGATCTCGTGCGCAACATCGCAGCGTTCTTGCCATCCGGCGATGGCGAAGCGGCCCCCATCAGGGAGCCTGCCGACGCGCTGCGCGATCCGCGCTTCCGCCGCTACATGATCAACGTGATGGTCGGTCAACCCACCGCTGCCGACACCCCCGCAGGCACCGCTACCGGCGCGCCGGTCATCGAAGAAATCAACCCGGTCTACGGAAACCTCATCGGCCGCATAGAGCATGTCGCGCAAGGTGGCTCGCTGCTGACCGATTTTCTGTTAATGAAACCCGGTGCGCTGCATAAGGCCAACGGTGGTTATTTGCTCGTCGATGCGCGTCGGTTGCTGCAATCGCCGTTCGCCTACGAGGCGCTGAAGCGCGCGCTGAAATCATGCGAAGTCCGCATCGAGCCGCCAGCCGAAACATCAGGCATGGGTGTTGTACCACAGACGCTCGAGCCAGAGCCGATCCCTCTCGACGTGAAAGTCATCCTGACCGGGGAGCGCGAAATC
>JANXYD010000169.1 GCA_025350265.1 Hyphomicrobiaceae bacterium
AGCGGCGCGTTGCCGGCCACGGTTTGGGCGTACTGCATCGTCACCGCTTCGAGGTCGGCGTCGGCGACCACGCGATTGACCAGACCGATGCGCAGCGCTTCCACCGTATCCAGTTGCCGCGCCGAATAGAAAATGTCGCGCGCCTGCGACGGGCCGATGGTCTGCACGAAGCGATCAATGCCGAGATAGCCGTAGCCGATGCCGAGCTTGGCGGCCGGCAGCGCGAACTTCGAACCTTCCGTGCAGAAGCGGAGGTCGCAGGCGATGGCGAGGCCGAGGCCGCCACCGATGCAGAAGCCGCGGATCATGGCGATCGTGGGCTTGGGAAACGTGGCGACGGCTGAATAAATACGTTCGGTGGTGGCGTTGTAGCGGTTTTGCGCTTCCAGCGTGCCGCGCTCGTCGCCGAACTTGGAGATGTCCGCGCCGGACACGAAGGCCTTGCCACCAGCCCCCGTCAGCACGACGACGCGCACGTCGGGATCGGCACGGAAATCTTCCAGGATGGTGCCGACCTTTTCCCACATCTCGAACGACACGGCGTTATGACGCTCGGGATTGTTGAAAGTCATGATGCCGATATGGCCCTCTTTGCGGGCCAGCATTTTATCCGTCATGGCGTCCTCGTATTTGGGTGGTGCGTCTGCGGGTTTGGTTGGTTGCATACGTTCAGGTGCCGGCTTTGCCGGGTTGCGCAAGCAGGCCCGCAGCCGCGATGCCGGCGAGCGCTGCAATCTCGTCGTTATCGGACGTATCGCCGGAGATGCCGACCGCGCCGATGACGTGGTTGCTCGCGGGATCGCGGATCAGCACGCCCGACGGCACGGGCACGAACTTGCCCTGCGCGATGGCCGACATGGCGGTCATGAACACCGGCGTTTTCTGAGAGCGTTCGAACAGTTCGCGGCTGCCGAAGCCAAAGCCCAGTGCGCCATAAGCTTTGCCGGTGGCGATTTCCACCCGCAGAATTCCCGAGCCGTCCTCGCGCTTCAGCGCCACCACATGGCCGCCGGCGTCCAGCACCACCACCGTCAGCGGTTCGAATGTCATGACGCGGCCTTTGGCCAACGCGGCATCGACGATGGTGGAGGCGAGGGCGAGCGTCAGTCTGGTCATGGCGGGCTCCGAGCAGGTGTAGTGCGCCTTGGAGCCTATTTCGAACAGCGGATCAAGGGTGGTTGAACGCCGTGCAGGTCTGCCAAAGCCTGGGACAACTCGCTTTGGCAGACCGGGCAGCCTTGTTCGTGCCGCGAATCATGGCCACCCCGTGCTGTAGTTTTGGTTGCAGCGAGGCCCGACGTGCATTCGATACGCCTGCTCATGACGTCCCTGTCGCTGGTGTGTGCGCTGGCGGCAGCGTTGCCGCATATGGCTCGGGCTGACGACGATTGGTATTCGCAAAGATTTCAGGCGGCAACCGCCACGCCACAAGCTCCCGCCAAGCCGGGCCCCATTGCGCGAGCGACGCCAGCCCCGGTGACGCGCGGTTGGCGCACCGTCGTGTATGCAGCGCCGGCGGCGAAGTCGGCCACGCAGTCCACCGCAATGCTCATCGCAGCCAGCGCTCACTCAGCCGTTGCACCGCTGCTCAAGCCGCTTACGGGTTATGCGCATGAACTGCGCGGGCTGGCGTCGTATTATTGGGAGGAACAGTCGACCTCGTCCGGCGAGCGCTTCGACCGCCACGGCATGACGGCTGCGCACAAAACCTTGCCGCTCGGCACGCGGGTGCGGGTTACCAATCTGGCCAACGGCCGCAGCACCGTGGTGCGCATCAACGATCGCGGACCGTTCAAGCCGGGCCGCGTGATCGACCTATCGGAAGCCGCCGCCCAGCAGATCGATATGACCGGCCCCGGCATCGCCCGCGTCGCCATCGATGTGGTGCGGTAGGGGGTAATGGGGACAGTTATTTTTTCCGGGTGGATTGCAGCACAAAACGGTGCGATTGTTCTTGCAATGTTCTATACGCCTGCAAGGTGTCGGCGATTGGCGCGAATTTCTTGCGCTCGGCCTAACGGCGGATGAGGCCGAACGCTTGCGACAGCATCAGCGCACCGGTGCCGTTTTGGGCAACGCGGCGTTCATCGGCTGGATCGAGGCGCAAATCGGCGAGAGTGTTCGCCGACAGCCACGCGGGCGACCGCTACTGGGGTCGGGGCAGCGCACAGTCATACGCAGACCTTTGCATGAGTGCGCCCAGTGCGGCAGATGAGGGGATGTGCATGCATTTGAAATGCGCCAGCGCACTGCCATGACACTCTGACACGTCATTATGACACGCCCGGCATCTGGCGTGTCGCTTGTATCATGCCCGGCGACACGGCACGGCCGTAAAGGCCGGGCAGCGTCGGAAGCTTCATGCCCGCATGGATACCGCCTCGATGACGACTTCTCCGACTCCCGCCCGCTCCCACCGCCACCTGCCCCTCGTGCTGTCGATCGCGCTGCGCGAACTGCGGGCGGGTGGCAACGGCTTTGCGGTGTTCGTCGCATGTATCGCGCTTGGTGTGGCCGTGATCACTGGCGTTGGCGCGCTCGGCGATGCGATCCGCACGAGTTTTGAAAAGCAAGGCGCGGCACTGCTTGGCGGCGACGTCACCCTGGCGCGACCGCATGCCCGCGCGACCGATGCTGAATTGGCTTGGTTGTCGCGACAGGGGCGGCTGAGTGCAACCGCCAACGTGCGCGCGATGGCGCGACGGCCGGATGGCGAGGAACAGGCGCTGGTCGAAATCAAGGGCGTCGACGCTGCCTATCCGTTGATCGGCACGGTGCTGCTGTCGGACGGTCAGACGCTGGACAGTGCGCTGTTTCAGACCGCTGGCGTGGCGCTGGAGCCGATCCTGCTCGACCGGCTCAATCTCAAGCTCGGCGACCGCATCCAGCTCGGCCGCAGTGAATTCGTCATCCGCGCGACGATTGCAGCCGAGCCCGACAAGATCGCCGACCGCCTGACCGTGGGTCCGCGCATTCTGATCGCGAGCGCCAACCTCGCCGGGACCGGCTTCATCGATCCCGGCAGTCTGGTGACGTGGCGCTATGCGCTGCTGCTGTCGGATGTGAAAGCCGCAGCCAACAGCCCAAACGCTGCGGCCGGGTTGCAGTCGTTCCGCACGCAGGCGACGCAAGCGCTGCCCGAAAGCGGTTACACCATCCGTGACCGCCGCGATCCCTCGCCGCAAGTCACCAAGACGCTCGATCGTCTCCGGCAATTTCTGACGCTGTTGGGTTTGACGGCGCTGCTGGTCGGCGGCGTCGGCGTGGCCAATGCGGTGGAAACCTATATCGATCGGCGGCGCGCAGTCATCGCCACCATGAAGAGCCTGGGGGCGACGGCCCGCGTCATCTTCAACATTCACTTGGCACAAGTGATGCTGTTTGCGGCCCTCGGCACGGCTATCGGGCTGGCGATCGGCGCGCTGGTGCCGGGGATCATCTCGACCGTTTATGCCGACGTGATGCCGATCAAGACCGACATCGCGATCAGCCCCGGCAGCCTGCTGCTGGCGGCGGCGTACGGATTGCTGGTGGCGCTGGTGTTCACGTTGTGGCCGCTGGGGCGGGCTGAACAGATCAAGCCGGCCGTATTGTTCCGCGATGAAGTGTCGGCAGAAGGCGGCCTGCCACCGCCGCGCATCATCGTCGCCACTGCTGTCGCTGTGGCGGCGCTGTTCGGGCTGGCTGTGCTGGGGGCGGAGGCCAAGTTGTTGGCCGTCTATTATTGTCTGGCTGTCGTGGCGGCACTCGCTGTATTCGCCGGCCTCGGCACCGTGCTCGGCTGGGCCGCGCGCCGAATTCCGCGCCCGCGTCGTCCCGAGCTGGCATTGGCGCTCGGCGATATCGGCGCTCCCGGCGGGCTGACGCGTTCGGTGGTGCTGTCACTCGGGACCGGGTTGTCGCTGCTGGTGGCGGTGGCGTTGGTCGATCGCTCGATCGTGGCCGAACTGGAGGGCCGCGTGCCCGGCACCAGTCCGAATTATTTCGTGCTCGATATCGGCAAGACCGAACTTGACGCGTTCAAGGATCTGGTGGCGCAGAAAGCGCCGGGCACCGAGGTTCATACCGCTCCCATGCTGCGTGGACGTATCATCAAGGTCGGCGAGACCCCGGCGGAAAAGGCCAAGGCCAAGCCGGAAGTCGCCTGGGTGCTGAATGGCGACCGCGGGCTGACTTATGCCGATACGGTTCCCGAGGGCTCGACAGTGACCGAAGGCAAGTGGTGGCCGGCCAATTACGACGGGCCGCCGCTGGTGTCATTTGAAGGCGAAATCGCGCGCGGGCTGGGCCTGAAGATCGGCGACAAGGTTACAGTCAACGTGCTCGGTCGCAACGTGGAGGCTGAAATCGCCAACCTGCGTGACGTGAAGTGGGAGAGCCTGGCGCTGAATTTCGTGCTGGTGTTCACGCCCAACACGTTGGCCGGCGCGCCGCACAAGGTATTGGCCACCCTCACCCTGCCGAAGGAGGCCCCGTTGACGCTGGAGGCAGGGCTGGCGCGCGACATCGGCAAGGCGTTTCCGGCGGCGACCGCGATACGGGTCAAGGACGCCATCAATCAGTTCACCGCTGTGTTCCTGCGCATCATGACCGCGATCCGGGTGGCCGGCAGCATCACGCTGGCGTCCGGCGCGCTGGTGCTGGCGGGTGCGCTCGCCACAGCGCAACGCCGCCGCATCAAGCAGGCTGTGATCCTGAAGACGCTGGGGGCGACCCGCCGCCGCATCCTGACCACGCATTTCGTCGAGTACGCGATCCTGGCAATTTGCTCAGCGGTCATTGCGACACTGGTGGGCGGTGTCTGTGCGTGGATCGTGGTGCTCAAGGTGATGAAGCTCGAGTTCACGTTCGGCTCGATGGCGGTGGTGCAGGCGCTCGGCGTCGCGCTGGCACTGGTGGGGCTGTTCGGCGGTCTCGGCACCTGGCGGGTGCTTGCGGCCCGGCCCGTGCCATATTTGCGCGGTACTTGAACCAATCAGGCACTTGTAAGTTCGGGTTGCCTTCACCAATTCAATATCGAGCCGACGAGGGGCCTTGAGTTTTGCCTGCGAACACGGTCATAGTGCCGCAGAATAGAGGTTCGCCAGTTCGCTCTCTACAACCACGGGAAGAAACAAATGGCTCAGTTTGACCAACAGTATGCACGGCCAGGCTATGCTGCTGGCACGGCTGCAACGTTCGACGCTGGTTTGCGCGCTTATATGCTCAGCGTCTACAACTACATGGCTGGCGGCGTCGCGCTGACGGGCTTGGTGGCATACGTCATCAACCAGATGGCAGTCACGACCGACGCCACACAAGCCGTCTCACGGATGGGTAGCAAGCTGCTGACGCCGTTCGGCCAGATGATCTATGGCTCGCCGCTTGCGTTTGTTCTCATGCTTGCGCCGCTGGCCTTCGTGTTTTTCCTGTCTTTCCGCGTTTATAAAATGAGCGTCGGGGCGGCACAGTTGAGCTTCTGGCTGTTCTCGGCGGTCATGGGTGCCTCCATGTCGACGATCCTGTTGCGCTACACGGGGCAGTCGGTGGTGCAAGTGTTCTTCGTCACTGCGGCAGCGTTCGGCGCACTCAGCATTTTCGGCTATGTAACCAAGCGCGACCTATCGGGCATGGGCTCGTTCCTGATCATGGGTGTGGTTGGGTTGATCCTTGCCGGCATCGTCAACATCTTCATGCAGTCCGGCCCGCTGCAGTTCGCGATATCGGCGCTTGGGTTGTTGATCTTTTCTGGCCTCACCGCCTACGACACGCAACAGATCAAGGATAACTATTACGCTGTCGCGCACGACAGTTCGGTCATGGCGAAGTCGGCCATCATGGGTGCCTTGAACCTCTACCTCGACTTCATCAACATGTTCCAATCGCTTCTGTCGCTGGTTGGCAACCGCGATTGATCCGTTCGTTGATCTGAGACGCCCGGTCGGTTCGCCGATGGGCCATCGGCCCCGCTCGCCAGAGCGGGGCTTTTTTCATGTCCTCCGCCCCGCTCGCCAGAGCGGGGCCTTTTTCATGTCCTTGACGATGCGCAGCACCCACTCCGCCGATCCCGGCTTGCGCCTCAACACAACGTTAACCGTCCCTGCGTTAGCGTTCGCCGCAGTGCGCGTCGCTGGTTGCCGGCCTGATCCACAGGATTGCGGAACCCAAGGTCCGATAATCCGTGCGCCGCCTCAGACCCCTTGCACAGCTTCTGCTCGGATTCGGATTGGCGACGCTGGCCGGCATGGTGCTGCGCGCAAGTCCAGTCATGGCGCAGCAATCGTGGTCTGATCTCAGCATCAGTCGGCCGCCGGCAGCAGCGCCGCCCGCGCCACTCAAACGTCCCGCCGCCGCGCCCCAGTTGCAAGATCCATTGCTATCGATCGCGCCGACACCGGTGGTTGCTGGCCTGGCTGATACTGTCGCCATGCCCGTCGTCCCCCTCAGGCCTTCGGTGCCGATCGAGCGCGATCAGACGGACGGCGAAACCGAACGACCGGTCGGTGCCGACTTGGCGGTCGACGGCCATATGGAGGTCGTCGAACCCAAGGAAAACGGCGACGACCGCGAACTATTTCCGGGAGATCCCCGTTTGCCCGAGGACCGCGCGGCATTTCTCGCGCCGGCGGCCGGATACGATGCACTCGCCTTCCAGATTGAACTCGATCCCGCGAGCGACCCGCGTGCCGCCCGCTTGGCCACGCTCGACCCCTACGCACCGGTTGCCCATCGGGCCGGCGGTTGGGTATTTTTTCCGACGCTGGAAGCCGGTATCGGATCGACCACCAACGTTTATCGGACCACCAGCGCCAGGCCAGACTTGATCTTCGACGTGCGGCCAACCCTCGTCGCCGTCACGGATTGGCAGCAGCACGCGCTGCAGTTTAAGGCCACTGGACTGGCATCGGATTATCGTCAATTTCCGTCGGAAAACGAACGCTCGTATGCTTTCGAGGCGCGCGCCCGCCTCGATATCTCCAGACGCAGCAACATCGAGGTACTGGCTTCGCACAGTCTTGATCAGGAGCCGCGCTCGTCGCTGTCCTCGCCGGCCGATGCCAAACAGCCGACGCCCTTTACCACCGACAAGATCGCCATGGCCTTCAATCAGCGCTTCAATCGCCTGTCGCTGCAAGTGCGGGGCGCAGTGACCGAATATGGCTACAGCCCGGTCGGCACCTACGACGGCGGCGTGTTGAGCAACGCCGAGCGGGATTTTGCAGCCAAGGAGTTAGCGCTGAGGGCAGCTTGGAACTTCACGCCAGCGCTGGCAGCGTTTGCTGAGACCGCTCACAACAGCCAACTCTATCGCATCGCGCCGGCCGATGGCATTTCGCGCGACAGCACCGGCGATCGCTTCAAGTTGGGTCTGTCATTCGGTACGCTCTCGCAGATCTGGCGTGGGGAAATCGCTGCCGGTTATGGGCGGCAGAGCGCCCGCGACGGACGTCTCAAAAATGCCGAGGGTGTCATCATTGACGCCAACGTCGGCTGGAAACCTTCATCCATCACATCTGTGTTGTTCAAGGCGCAGACGGATTTCATCACGTCGACCGAGCCTGGGCAGGGCAATGCCACAGCTTACACTGCCAGCGTCGAGTTGCGGCATGCGCTGCGGCACGATTTCATCGCCATTGCGGGTGTGAGCTATCAGGTCACCGGCTATCAGGCACCAGCGGATCTGGTCGAGCGGACAACCACTGCGGAACTCGGTTGGGAATATTACCTGACGCGCACGACCACGTTGTCGGGCAAGTACAGTCATGTGCTGCTGGCCAGCACCGCGCCTGACGCCAGCACGACGACCGACAGCGTCCGTCTCGGCGTCCGCTATCGGCCATAATGAGTTTACGGTTGTCTTGCTTGTTGCCTGCTACCACCCGGAGTGATGATGGCGGCGATAGCCTTCATAATGGAACGGCCGCAGATAGCCACGATCATAACCATAGTCGTCATCGACTTCGCGGTAGGCATAAACACGCGGCGCAAAGATGCGTGGCGCATAGGTTTCGACGCCGCGTGATTCGAGGACCGGTTCCCTCACGTAGCGGCGCTCGATGATGCGCTCACTTTCGACCACCTGCCGATCGGCGTAACCGTATCCGTAGCCGATTAAATCGGCCGCAATCGCCGGTCCGGCGAAAGTGCTGAGGGTGGCGGCGATCAGTGCGAGGCGCTTCATTTGTAGCTGCTTTTCAAGCCTTCCGTGAGCGCTAGAACACTGATCTGGCATAAAAGTTTCAGTCGTTCTTGTAAATTGCCAGTGATTGCAAGTGACCCAATCGGATGCCACCTGCGGTTATCTCGACGGCCATTCCTGAAAGCCGGCTTCGCGCGAATGTTTGCCTGTTTCAGAAAATGCCGTAACAGTGGCGGCATCGCTTCAATGCGGCGACAGACCACAACCGTCGCGACCGACACTCGGCAAACCAACGTTCAGGAAAACACAGGGAGTTCATCATGCGGCAAGCAGTCATCGTATCCTACGCGCGGACAGGCCTTGCGAAGGCCACCCGCGGCGGCTTCAACAACACGCCGAGCATGACCATGCTCGGGCACGCGATCCAACACGCCGTAGCGCGTTCGAAGATCGATGGAGCCGAGGTGGAGGACGTCATCGCTGGTTGCGTCGCGGCGCACGGCAATCAGGCGCGCGCCGCGGCCTTGCTCGCCGGTTTGCCCGTGACGACAGCGGGCGTGACGCTGCATCGAGCCTGCTCGTCGGGGCTCAACGCCATCGCCAACGCAGCCCACCATGTCGTCGAGGAAGGTGCCAGCGTCGTCGTCGGTTGCGGCGTCGACAGCATCAGCATGATCGGCGGCGGCGGTGGTGGCCGCGACCCCACGCTGGTCGAAAGATATCCAGACTTCTGGATGCCGATGATCGAAACGGCCGACGTCGTCTCCAAGCGTTACAAAATCAGTCGCGAATATCAGGACGAATATTCGCTGCGCTCGCAGAAGCTGATGGCAGCGGCCCAACAGTCCGGTAAGTTCAAGGATGAAATCATCTCGGTTAAAACTCAGATGAAGGTCGTCGATAAAGCCACCAAGGCCGAAACGCTCGTCGATGCCGTCGTCGATCGCGACGAATGCAATCGCCCCGAAACCACAATTGAAGGTTTGCGCAAATTGGAGCCCGTCAAAGGCCCGGGCAACTTCGTCACCGCCGGCAACGCGAGCCAGTTGTCGGATGGCGCCGCAGCCGTCGTGGTAATGGAAGCCAAGGATGCCGAAAAGCGCGGACTACAGCCGCTGGGCGCATTCAAGGGTTGGGCCGTTGCTGGCTGCCAGCCCGATGAAATGGGCATCGGCCCGGTGTTCGCCATTCCGCGCCTGCTCAAGCGCCATGGCCTGAAAATCCAGGACATCGACCTGTGGGAATTGAATGAAGCGTTTGCCAGCCAGTGTCTTTATAGCCGCGACAAGCTGGAGATCGACCCGGACAAATACAACGTCAATGGCGGCTCCATCGCTATCGGCCATCCGTTCGGAATGACCGGTGCGCGGCTGACTGGGCACGCACTGCTGGAAGGCAAGCGTCGCGGTGCCAAGCTCGTCGTCGTCTCCATGTGCATCGGCGGCGGCATGGGGGCTGCTGGATTGTTCGAGGTTTACTGAGCGAGTTCGCGCTAACGCGCGAAACGGGCCAGCCCCGTGCCCCGCTGGAGGGACACGTCCCTCCAGACCAGCCGCTCTGTCAAAGATAGAGGGAGTTCGAAGGATACTTCCCTCGAGCGGTTACGGGCAGCAGCCCGTTCGCGGCATGCGAGCAACACGCCCACCTACTGCGATTTCTCCGCAGGTTCGCCCATGATTTCGACGGGTTCGTCGAGGCTGTCGCGCACGTACAATCGCCGCACGGCGACATCGATCACGACGGCCAACGGAAAGCCCAGCATAAGGCCGAGCGGCCCCAGCAGCACGCCCAAGGCAACCACCGCGAACAACCCGACGACCGGCGCGATCGATACCATGTGCTTTGCAACCAACGGCACGATGAAGTTCGATTCCAGTTGCAGCACGACGAGCAGCGAGCCGATCGCCCAGGCCAATGTCTGCGCGCCCTGACTTCCCGCCACCAGGATAACCGGGATCGACGCCACTACCGGGCCGATATAGGGCACGAAATCGGCTAGGCCGACGATCAAGCCGAGGGCGATCGGATTGGGCACGCCGATCCAAGACAGCGCCAGCGAGGTCAGGATGCCGACAACTGCCATAGCGATCAGCTGCCCGAGGATCCATCCCTGCAAGGCCGCGTGCGCATCGTTCAACGTAGCCTCGACATTTGGGTGGGTGCCGACGGGGAACAGTTTGACGAAACCCGCTCGATAAAGCTGCGGGTCCGCAGCTAGATAGATGGCACCCATGACCACCAGCAAAAGCGACGCCAGCGCGCCGACCAAACCTGTGCTCCAGGTAAAGAGCCGCGCGGCCAGGCTGCTGACGCTGGACGCCGCATCGCCGCTCTTGAACAGATCCGTGATGGAGCCAAGATTGAACGTCTGGCTCAATTTCGTGAAGGCAGCGGGCAAGCCGGCGATCAACGCGCCAAGCTCGCCGAACAACAGCGGCCCGAAAAAAAAGCCGACCAGCGCCGCGAGGCCGAACAGCACGACCACCGTTATCGCCAGCGCCGCACCCTGCGGTATGCGCGTCATCCGCGCCAGCGGGTCGGAAATCGTGCGCAGCAGCACGGCTGACAACACCGACGCAAAGATCAGCAACACAATTACGGCCAGCATCCAAGCGGCGGCCGCGAGCGCTGCGATGCAAATCGCAATCAACACCCGGCGCACGAATTGTTTTTCAGTCACTTCGACAACTGCCGGTTTCGTTTCCAGGGGGAGCCTCCCATGCGCGCCGGTGTTACCCGCGACCTGCCGTCAGCGCGATGCGGGCGCCGTAGCCCAAGGCATGATGGGAACCGTTGAGATCGAATTTTGCGGCGAGCCGTCGACGATCTTGTCGCTGATTGCGACGTAGACCAGCGTGTTGCGTTTCTTGTCGAGCACGCGAAAAACGTGTGTCCGCTTGAAGAAGATCGAGGTCCGCTCGGAGTACACCTGCTCTTCGTCACGCAGGGTGCCGATGTCGATGCCGATCGGGCCGACCTGCCGGCAGGCGATCGAAAAGCGCGAGGGGTCTTCGGCCAGCCCGACCATGCCGGCAAAGCCGCCGGTGCGCGCCTGGCTGATGTGACACGCAACGCCCGGAACCTTCGGATCGTCGAAGACGCTGACACAAACCTTGTCGTTGGCCCCCAGCACACGAAATGTCGTGCTCAGACATTTCAGGTCGTCCGCCCGCGCTTGCGGCGCAGCGATGAGGCAAAGCATCAAGCTCGCAATGCCGGCCGACTTGCAGGTAGTCATTCGTTCGTCCTCTTTTGCCGTCGTCGTCACGCATGCCTTGACCAAAAAAAATCCACCACGGGCCGCCGCCGCGTGGTGGACCGAATGCCGGTGGCAGGGATCAGCGACGATCGCGAACCATCTTGCAAACGCGCTCCTGGCGGCACACACGACGACCGTCATCGCGGTGGCATTTGGTGATCATCGAGCAGGATTCATGCATGCGGCCACGATCACGATCACGATCGCGGTCATCGGCGCGTGCGGGCAGTGAAAGGCTGGCACCAAGCACCGCAACGGCAGCGGAAATCGATATAAGACGTATCATAGGTTTCGTTCCCCAGGAAGAGCGGCAGGCACACCTGCGCCTCCCTGCCATCTCAAACGCCCATCGAACCAGCGAGTTCCCGCACCCTCGGCAGCTTGGGCCGGCGCGAGCAGCCCGTTTGCCGTCTTTGTTGAAACATCGCCCGCGTGACCGGTTGCCCCGTATCCTGCAGCCGCGAACGCGGCCATAAGGCGTGATCTTCTCAATTCAGGTTCGGGCGGCATTTTAGCGTGGCATCTGCACTTCTCAACCTCAGCCGATTGGGCCGCGCCGGGCTGGTGCTGGCGCTGCATGGCGTGCGCTTCGTGCCCAAAGGTATCACGCCGCCGCTCGGCGTGCGGCTGGCGATACTGCTGACTGCGCCGCTGCGCCTGGTCATGCTGCCGTTTCAGCTCGGCCGCTCGCGCGAGACGAGGGTCGCCGATGCGCTGACCAGGCTCGGTCCTTCGTATATCAAGCTCGGCCAGTTCCTTTCGACGCGCGGCGACCTGATTGGCCCGGAGCTGGCGCGCGATCTTGCCCATCTACAAGACAAGCTGCCGCCGTTCCCGCAAAAGGAAGCGCGCCGTGCCGTCGAAGAAGCGCTCGGCGGCAAACTCGAGGATCATTTCGTCGAGTTCGGGCAGCCCATCGCCGCAGCCTCTATTGCGCAGGTGCACAAAGCAGTGGCGGTGGATAAGGCCACCGGCCTCCGACGCACCGTGGCGGTCAAAATCCTCCGCCCGCAGGTCGAACGGCGCTTCAAGGCCGATCTCGACAGCTATAAGTTCGCGGCGAATTTACTCGAGCGCTTCTATCCGCCCGTGCGCCGCCTGCAGCCGAAAGCCGTAGTGCAAAACCTCGCTGAAACCACCGCGCTCGAAATGGACCTCAGGCTCGAAGCCGCCGCCATTTCCGAGATGGCCGATAACATTCGCAACGATCGCGCGCTGACGGATGGCCGTTTCCGCGTGCCGGAGGTCGATTGGCGGCGCACCAGCCGCCGCGTGCTGACTATCGAATGGATCGACGGCATCCCCATCGGTGATCAGGCCCGCCTTGCCTCGGCCGGCCACGACCGCAAGGCGCTGGGCCAAACCGCCATGCGTTCGTTCCTGCGCCACGCCATGCGCGACGGCTTTTTTCACGGCGACATGCATCAGGGCAACCTGCTGGTCGAGGCAGACGGTACCATCGCCGCCGTCGACTTCGGTATCATGGGCCGCCTCGGTCCGACCGAGCGGCGCTTCCTCGCCGAAATCCTGTTTGGCCTCGTCACGCGCGATTATCGGCGCGCGGCTCAGGTGCATTTCGACGCCGGCTATGTGCCGCCGCATCATTCCGTCGCCGTGTTCGCTCAGGCCATGCGCGCCATCGGTGAGCCGATCCACGGCCGCACCGCGCAGGAAATCTCCATGGCGGACCTGCTGCAGCAACTGTTTGCCTATACCGAAGTGTTCGATATGCAGACGCGACCGGAACTCATTTTGCTGCAGAAGTCGATGGTGATCGTCGAAGGCGTCGCGCGCGGGCTCGATCCGGGGCTCGACATGTGGACTGCCGCCGAGCCGATCGCGCGCAGTTGGATTGAGGATAATCTCGGTTTGCAGGGACGTGTGCGGGAGGCAGGCGAAGGCGCTGAATTGCTCGGTCGGGTATTGGCCGACGTGCCGCGTGTCTTGCTGCAGGCCGAGAAAGCCGCCGTGTCGCTTGCTGGCATGTCGCGCGACGGTTGGCGGTTGGATGATGCGACGGTGGCACGGCTGGCGGCAGCCCACGCGCAGCACCGCCGCTGGCAATCCGCCGCGCTGTGGCTCGGCGCGCTTGCGCTGACGGCACTTGCTGTTGCGGTGTGGGCGGGCTGAGGTGGTCTCAAAATTCCGCTCAGGCGGCGATAGTCGACGCAGCCGACCGTGCCAACGACGCCAAACTGACCAGCATCGCGTTTTTCAGATCGGCATCCCGATACGGCTTTTGCAAAGTGACGCCACGCGCGAAACTCGACGGCATATTCCGCGACGACGACCCCGTGGCGATCACGAACGGAATTTTGCGGGCGACAAGAACATCCACCACAGGATCGATGCTGCCATCTTCAAGCATGCCGTCAAGGATGGCGATGTCGAAGGATTGTCCTGTCGCGAATGCTAGTGCGTCGGCGACGCGCGTCGCGGTTCCGGCGACCTTGCAGCCGAACCCGCCAAGTGCCTCTTGCAACACCCACAGCAGCATGGCCTCGTCCTCGGCCACGAACACGCGCAGTCCTGGTGGCAAAG
>JANXYD010000202.1 GCA_025350265.1 Hyphomicrobiaceae bacterium
ATCGGGCTGTCCTTGCTGGTGCGATAAAGCGTCCACTTGATCGCCATCACATTCGGATCGGCGACGGCTTGTCGCAAGAATTGCAGCACGACGTCGAAACTCTCGTAGGGATGATGGACGACGATGTCCTTCTTGCTGACCGCCGCAAAACAATCGCCATTGAATTCGCGGATCCGCTCGGGAAAGCGGATATTGAAGGCCTTGAACGTCAAGTCCGGACGGTCGGCGACAATCATCTGCGACGTATCGGCAAGACCCAGCAAGCCCTCCTTGGTGAAAACGTCATCGCCTTTGACTTCCAGTTCATCGACGACGAATTTCATCAACCGCTCGGGCATGGCGCCGTCGATCTCGAGCCGGATGACATGACCGCGGCGGCGGCGCTTCAACGCGGTTTCAAACGAACGGACGAGGTCTTCTGCTTCTTCCTGAACTTCGAGATCGCTATCGCGCAACACGCGAAACGCACCTTGCCCGCGCGGCTTGTAGCCGGGGAAAAGGCGGCTGATGAACAACGCGATAAGCGTCTCGATGCGCACAAAACGGATCTCCGCCGCGCCTTCGCCTGCACCCTCGCCGCCCGGCAGCCGGATGAAGCGTGGCAGTTGCCCAGGGATCGGCAGCAGCGCGTGCATCGTCTTGGGGTCGCGCTCGTGCGCCAGTTCGACGCCCAGCACAAACCCGAGATTGGGAATGAAGGGGAAGGGATGCGCGGGATCGACCGCAATTGGCGTCAAAACCGGGAAGATGTGCGTCAGGAATTCCCGCTCCAGCCACACCCGCTCGCGCGGGCGCAGATCCGCCTCGGTCGCAACAGTGATGCCCACGCGCGCCATCTCCGCGCACAATTGCGTCCAGCACGCCTGCTGGTCGGCGACGAGGCGCACCACAGCGGTGTTGATCGCTTCCATCTGCTGGGTTGGCGACAAGCCGTCCTGCGTCTTGATGTTGACGCCAGCCACCACCTGGGCATGCACGCCCGCCGCACGCACCATATAGAACTCATCGAGATTGGTCGCCGAGATCGACAAGAACCTGAGCCGCTCGAGCACTGGATGGCGTGCATTTTGCGCCTCCTCGATGACGCGCCGGTTGAACTGCAGCCACGACAATTCGCGATTGTAATAGCGATCCGTGCCGAGTGGCACGGCCAGGCCTTTCGTGGCGGCGACGGGCTCGGGCTTGGCTACCTTGCGTGGTTTGGGATCGCTGATCGTCATGACGTCATCCACGGGGCAAAGAGCGTTTGTTTAGAAAAAAATGCGGCTTTCATACTTCGGTGTCGTCGTGCGCGGCGCTTCCGGCGGACTGGCCGAGTTCTTCGAGCACCTCGCCGGCAAGCGGTCGCGTCACCTTTCGATGCGATGCAAGCGCCCGCTTGTCGATCGCGGCAACAAGCGCCTCGGCCATTGCCATGGAGCGTTCCATGCGGAGCGCGAGATAGGCGATGACGGTCGGATCGACCGACAACTGGCGGTCGGAGAAGTGCTTGACGAGAACCGCTTTCAACAGGTCTTCGTCGGGCGCGGCGATCGACACCAGCGGCACCGCGCGCAAGCGCGACCCCAGGTCCGGCAGCGTGATCGTCATCTCGGCGGGCGGGCGGCGCGACGTCAGCAGCAGCGAATGGCCCCGTTCGCGCGCGGCATTGAAAAGATGGAACAACGCCCGTTCATCGCCGATGCCGTCTTCCAGATTTTCGATCAGCAGCGCGCCACTTGCGACAAGCCTTGTTACGCACGCCTCGGTCAGGTCCGTAGCAAGGATCCGATCCGCGCCCGAGGCCAGCCGCCAGACTTGGCCGAGATGCGACTTGCCGCACTGCGCCGGGCCGCACAGCACGACCGCCTGATGCGGCCAGTCGGGCCAGCGTTCGATGGTGCGCAACGCACTCTCGTTGGCGGCGCTGACGAGAAAATCTTCCGCCCCGAGCGCCTGCCGCGGTTCGAGGTCGAACGTCAGTTGTGCGGGAACGCTGGTCATCGTGGCGGCCCGCCAAGCGTTGAACCGTCCGTACGATCCCGGCCGTGATAGACATCGCTGTCGAGGTAGCGCGCGACGGCGAAGCGGGCGAGCACGGCGAGGGCTGCCGACACCGGCACCGCCACAAGTGTGCCGACGATGCCGAACAGATAGCTGAACGCCAGCAGCGCGAAAATCAACCAGACCGGATGCAGCCCGACTTTCTTGCCGACCAGCCGCGGCGACAGCACCGCCGTATCCAAAGCCATGCCGCCCACCATGACGCCGAGCACGCCCAGCACGGGCGCGAACTTCGGCGCGAACTGCACCAGCGCGATCACGATCGCAACGGCCGTTCCGACGATCCAGCCGACCATCGGCACAAACGCCATCAGCCCCGTCACCAGGCCAACCACGATGCTGTAGTTGAGCCCGACGACGCTCAAGGCAACGGCATAGAACAACCCAAGACACAAGCAGATGGCACCCTGGCCGCGCACGAAGGCGGCGATCGCGTCGTTGATTTGGGATGCCAGGCTCTCGATCGTCGCGATATGGTCGCGCGGTAGCCAAAGCTGCACTCGCGCCAGCATCGGATGCCAATCGACCAGCAGGTAGAAGACCACAAGCGGGGTGATCAGCAGCAGCGACAGCACGTTGATCAGGGCCGAACTGCGGCTCCATAGCGCCGACGCCAGCGTCGTGAACAATCCGCTCGCATTATTCTGGATTTCGGCCGCCGCGCGATCAAGGCCGGCCTGCACCGTAGCAAAATAGCTGCCGAGCCGCTGTTGCGCCATCTGCTCCAACACGCGCCGCGCACGGTCGACGTCGGCGGGCAGCGATTTGATCAACTGCTCGATCTGGGCTGCGATGATCGGTGCCAGCAGCACCAGCCCGACCACCAGCACGGCACCGACGAGGCCGACGATCAGCGTCGCCGCGAGTGGCCGGCTCAGTCCCAGCGCTTCGAGGCGTTCGGCCACCGGATTGAGGAAATAGGCGAGCATCATGCCGCTGACGAACGGCAGCAGAATATCCTTGAACAGCGCCAATGCCGACAGCACCGCGACCAGCAGCGCCAGCCAAAACCACACCTGCTGGGCCTGCACGTCCAGCAATCGCGCACGCTCCGGCGGTACCTTCGACCGAGGCGGTAGCTCGCGCATTGCGTTGTCCCCTGCCATTTGCCTGTCGATCTCGATGCCTGTCGTTCCGCAGGTGCGGCTAGCGGAAATCACCGCCGTCGTTGACCATGCTGACCCCGGTCATGTGGGCGAACCAAGCCCTCAGATAGGCCCACAACGACGCCACTGTCAGCGTCGCCGTGATGATTGCCAACACCATTCTGATCGGCTGCAACCCAAGTTCGAAGCCCTCGTCGGCCAGCACCGTGGAGGCCAGCACCAACTGTGCCGTGGTGTTCAATTTGCTCACCAACAATGGTTTTATGACAACCGGATGATCGAGCAGCCACGACAGCATCACCGCCGCCAAAATCGCCACGTCGCGGCTGACGACCGCGATCACCAGCCACAACGGGATCTGATCGCGCGCGCCGAGCGCGATGTAAATCGACACGATCAGCAGCTTATCGGCCAGGGGATCGAGGTAGGCACCGAGCGGCGTCTGCCAGTTGTAGCGCTTGGCGAGAAAACCGTCGACTGCATCCGAAACGCCCGCCGCGACGAACAGCAGGAACGCCGCCTTCGCCTCGCCGGTGATAAGCAGCCAAAACACGAACGGCACCGAAATGACGCGGCCCAAGGTGATGAAGTTCGGCAGGTTGATATTCAGGACGCTCAAGCGGAACTCGAAAAGTTAATGGCTGGGGCAGCAGATAGCGTGTTTTCGGGCTTCACCATAGGCAGCCAGGCAAGGCCCGTCGAGGCCCGAATGGAGTTTTCGGCGCCTCCTGGTGCACCGCCCCCAGAACCTGGCGGACCAGGCGAATTTACAGCAGAAATCGCGTTCAGCCGAACCGATCGAGTCGATAGGCTGCGGGATTGGTGAACGGCGCCTCGCCAGTCAGCATTTCGGCCAGCAGGCGGCCTGATACCGGCCCCAGCGTGAACCCCAGGTGATGATGCCCGAAATTCACCCACAAGCCTTGCGCACCCGGCACCGGTCCGATTGCCGGCAGCATGTCCGGCAGGCACGGACGCCGGCCCAGCCAGGGCTGCGGATCGACGCGGTTCTCCAGCGGAAACATGCGGCGGGCCGCCGGCTCGACCCGATCGAGTTGCACAGGCGTGGGGGCAGCGTCGCGGCGCGCGACTTCCGCCCCCGTGGTCAGCCGGATACCCTGCGTCATGGCGGTGAGGACGTAGCCGTTGTCAGTGTCGAGCACTGGCCGGTTCAACGTTGCATTCCCCCGCGCAGTATAGTGCATGTGATAGCCGCGCTTGGAACCAAGCGGCACCCACGTCTTCAATTTGCGTAGCACGTCGTCCGACCAGGGGCCGAGGCACACCACAGCCTCGCGCGCCCGAATGGCGCCGTGATCGCCTTGCACCTGCCAGCCGCCATCGCTCGTCTGCTCCAGAGTGCGTGCCTCACCGCGCTCAAGCCGACCGCCGCGCTTGAAGAACAGATCGCCATAGGCTTTGCCGACCGCGCCCGGATCGGGCACGCTGACAGGATCGGGCATCAACAGCGCCGCATGGAAACTCTCGGTCAGATGCGGCTCAAGTTGCCGCACCCCTGCCGCCGTCACCGCTTCGAAGTTGACGCCATAGCGCTCCCGGTCCTGCGTTTCCTGGGCAATGGCTAAGTCGAATTGGCGCGCATGCCGGTACAGCCGCAGATACCCAGTCCGCCTGAGCACGCTGTCGATGCCGGCTTCCCGCATCAACGCCTCGTGCTCGACGATCGAGGCCAGCACCAGAGGCTTCGCACCCGCAGCCGAGCGCGCCTGCCCGGCCTCGGTCGAGGCCAGGAAATAGCGCCACAGCCAAGGGGCGAGCGACGGCAGCGCGCTCCAGTGCAGGTGCGCCTCCGGCAGCATGTTGAATGCGTATTGCGCGAGCTTGCCGACATCCCTCGGAAACGGATACGGCACCACGCCCTCGACCTGGATGATGCCGGCGTTGCCGTAGCTGGTCTGTTCCGCGACCCCACCGCGATCGACCAGCACCACGCTGCGGCCACGCTTCTGCAGATGCAGGGCAGCCGATACACCGACCATGCCCGCACCCAATACCATCACGTCACTAGTCATCGACGGCCCATCCGAGTGCGCACGCTACCGCTCTTCCGGCGGCACATCCTGGTGTAACGCCGCAAATGCCGCAACGGCGTCTTTTGGCCACTTCAGATGCTTGCGCAGGGCTTGCGCGGGCTGCTTGGCCAGACCGACGCCCGGCCGGCGCTCGATGCTTGGCCGGATGGGCCGGGCCGCAAAGCCGCCGCTGCAGTTCGGGCAGACATTGTGCAAGTGCTGGGCGACGCAATCCGCGCAGAACGTGCATTCGTAGCTGCAGATGCGCGCATCGCCGGCCGCCGGCGGCAGATCCTTGTCACAATACTCGCAGTTGGGACGCAGTTCGAGCATCAGGTGGCTCCGTTGATGAACTGTTGTTTTTCCTGATTTGGCCGGGCACCCCTCAGCTGTCAACTCAGGCCTTGAGCAGCAGAGTGCGCTGCCACGTCTCTGCCATACCCGCACATTTGCTCCCCCCGGCCACCTCTGATACTGACCCGGGCATCATCATCTGCCGGAGCAAGCCAGTGATCCCCCGCTATTCCCGCCCCGAAATGGTGGCTATCTGGTCTGCCGAAACCCGCTTCCGCATCTGGTTTGAGATCGAGGCGCACGCCGCCGCCGCCATGGCCGAAATCGGCGTGATCCCAAAGGACGCCGCCGCCACCATCTGGGAGAAGGGCTCCAAGGCCAAGTTCGACGTCGACAAGATCGACGCCATCGAACGCGTCACCAAGCACGACGTGATCGCGTTCCTCACCCACCTCGCCGAATTCATCGGCGACGACTCGCGCTTCGTACACCAGGGCATGACGTCGTCGGACGTACTCGACACCTGCCTGAACATCCAGCTCGTGCGCGCCGCCGATATTTTGCGCACAGATATTGAAAACGTCATGGCCGCGCTGAAGAAGCGCGCGTTCGAGCACAAGACCACCATCACCATCGGCCGCAGCCACGGCATCCACGGCGAACCCACCACCTTCGGCATCAAGCTGGCGCTGGCCTACGCCGAATTCGACCGCTGCCTGAAGCGCCTCGACCACGCCCGTGAAGAAGTCTCCACCTGCGCCATTTCCGGGGCGATGGGCACGTTCGCCAACATCGACCCACGCGTCGAGGAATATGTGGCCTCCAAGCTCGGCCTCACCCCCGAACCCGTGTCGACACAGGTCATCCCGCGCGACCGGCACGCCATGTTCTTCGCCACGCTCGGCGTCATTGCCTCCTGCATCGAGCGGGTGGCGACCGAACTGCGCCATCTGCAGCGCACTGAAGTGCTCGAAGCCGAAGAGTTTTTCGCGCCGGGCCAGAAGGGATCGTCGGCGATGCCACACAAGCGCAATCCGGTGCTGACGGAAAACTTGACTGGCCTTGCCCGCATGGTGCGCAGTGCCGTGGTGCCGGCCTTGGAGAACGTCGCGTTGTGGCACGAGCGCGATATCAGCCATTCCTCCGTCGAGCGCATGATCGGCCCGGACGCGACCATCACGCTGGATTTCGCGCTTAATCGTCTTGCCGGCGTCATCGACAAGCTCGTCGTCTATCCGCAGAACATGCGCAAGAATCTCGACCGGCTCGGCGGCCTGCACAATTCCCAGCGCGTGTTGATCGCGCTCACTCAGGCCGGTGTCAGCCGCGAAGACTCATATGTTTATGTGCAGCGTAACGCCATGAAAACGTGGGAGCACGGCAAGAACTTCCTCACCGAGTTGAAGGCCGACCGCGACGTCACAGCCAAGCTTTCAGCTGATCAACTCGAGGCCATGTTCGACGACGCCTATCATTTAAAACACGTCGACACGATTTTCCGCCGCGTGTTCGGCGCCGCCTGAGCGCGCCCGCCGATGCTCCGTCAACGCCCCCTGCGCGCGATCGTGCCATCGACGGTTCTCGCGGGTGCCGTGGGCCGCGTGGCTGGGTGGTCCATACTCGGCGTCGTCGCGCTCACACTCTCAGGCGGGCTGGCGAGTTCGCCGACGCAGGCCGCGGGCGACGGCAAGCGCTACCAGCAGTCGCCGCAAGTGGCCGCGCGCTACCCGGCGCTCAACGTCGCCCTCCCCGCCACACCCGGGCTCGCACCGGGGCGGACGACGTTTACGACGCAAGCTGAACTGGAGCAGTTCATCGACGCGCTCGCCGCTGCGCCCGAGGCTGGCGCGCACATCACGCGCCTCACGCTCGGCACCACGCCGCAGGGCCGGGCCTTGCCCGCGCTGCTGATCAGCAAGGAGGGCGCTCAAACAGCCGCAGCCCTGGCACAACTCGGCCGCCCCGTGGTCTGGCTGATCGGCCAGCAACATGGCGACGAACCGGCTGGCGGCGAAGCCCTGCTCGCTCTTGCTTCGGCGCTCGGCCATGGCGAACTGACGCCGCTGCTCGACGCCATTTCCGTCGTCGTCATTCCGCGCGCCAACCCGGACGGCGCGGCGGTCGGCATGCGCGAAAGTGCTGCCGCCCAAGACCTCAATCGCGACCACGCCCTGATCAGCCAGCCAGAAACCAGGCTCATGCACGCGCTGGTGCGGCAGGTGCCGCCCGCAGTTGTCATCGACGCGCACGAGTTCACCGTCGGACCCGACTGGGCGGAAAAACTTGGCGGACTGCAGGCCGTCGACCTGATGGTGCTGTCGTCGACGCATCCGATGACGCCCGAGCCGATACGCCACATGGCCGAGAGCGTTTTTCGGCCGGCCCTCGAAGCAGCCATCGCACCGCACCGCCTCTCGTCGTTTGTTTATCACACGCTGTCATCACGCTCTGGCGACCGGACTATCTCGATCGGCGGCAACGCGGCCGGCATCGCACGCAACGCCTTCGGCCTGATGGGCGCGGTATCGTTTCTGCTCGAAACGCGCGGCGTCGGCATCGGACGCGACAGCTATCAACGCCGCGTCGCCACACACTACGTCGCCATCAAAGCCCTTCTGCAAACCGCCGCCGCATCAGCCGATGCACTTGCCGCAACCGTCGCCGCCGCACGCGCGGTCGAAAGCGCGTCATCCGCTGGCGTCGTCATTGCGCACACGGTTGCAAAAACGCTGGCGCTGTTGCCGCTGATCGATCCCATCTCCGGCGTGGATAAATCGGCGACCATCGTCATGCTCGACACGCGCGTCGTCACCGGCACCGAGCGGCGTGCGCGGCCCGCCGGTTACATTATCCCAGCCGATCGCATCGGCCTCATCGTTACGCAACTCGAACTGCTCGGTGCGCGCCCCTGCACCCTCAGACGAGCCATGCAAACCCGCGTCGAGCGTTACGAGATCCTGAGCCATGCCGATGTCGACCGCCGCGCGATCAACCCCGAGCAAAGCTTACGAGTTCGCCTTTACGCCGACCGCGCCACATTTCCCGCTGGCAGCGTCTACATCCCGCTCGACACCTCGGCCGCGACCCGGCTGCAACTGGCGCTGGAACCCGATACCCCCGGCAGTTTATCCGCGCAGACGCTGGTCGATCCGAACGGCGCCATGGCTGTTATGCGCGTGCCACGCGATAGCCCGCGGCCGGTCTTTCCAGCTGACTGCCGCTGACGCAATATCGGTGTCCGGTCTCCGCAGATTTTTTCCGGCCTTCTATCAGCATAGCGATTGCCACACCCATCTGTACGATGAATGCGATGCCGATAGCGGCATAAAACAACGAAGAATAACCCCACCAAGACATCAATCGAATCAGAAAAAAAGATGTTAGCGGGGCTGCATAGACGAACAGAAAAAGATAGATCAGTACTGATGCCGATCTGAAGAAGCTAATTTTTTTGACGACGAGAATGGCGTGACGCATTATCAAAATTGCCGACCCTGCGAGCGCCACGTAGCAAAAATTGGCAACGCCAGGTTCCCAAACTGCCAGAGAAAGCGTCAGCCCCAAGTCGAACGAACCCTCGTTCAGTAAATACTTGAGCGCCGCATAAGGCCCATACGACAATGCAGCAAGCAGCAACGCGCCGCCGATATTGAGCATCATTCGCGATGTCATCTCGGCCATTATGATCTTGACCCGACGCTCGACCTCTCGGTCGTCCGCATCCGTCGCGGCTCGATCCAATGTCGCAGCACGCGCCTCGGGCACTTTTGCCGCCCCGCCATCAGGCACGACATTCAGCACGCCCGACGCCGCGACCGCCTGTTGTTCCATCGCAGCCCGAAAGGGCCGACGCAGTTCCTCAATCTCGTGTCTCAACCCATCCCGCTCGCGCCGCAGGTCACCCTGCGCGACAATTTCCTGGTCATGCGCAGCCGTCAGCGCGCGCACCTTATCGTCCGCCTCCAGCACGCGCCGCTGCTCGGCTTTCAGCGTCAGGCCCAGCGCATCCAGTTTGCGCTTCATCCAGCGCGGCGCGGCCAGATCCTCGACAGCGCGTAGCAGCTTCAGCCATTCCGCGTGCGCCGCATCGCCCCGCCAGCCGGCCAGATTGGCCGCCTGCTCGGCGATGCTGCCCATCGGCAGTGCCTTGGTCGACATCGGCTCCAGCAGCACCTGCACCAGCTTCCGGTCGCCACGCGCAATATCGACTTCGTGCCGCACGTTGGGGGACGCCGCCGAGTTGGCCGACCAGAACACGATCGCGCAGCGCGATTGCTCCAGCTTACCCTTGATCATGCGATCCCAATCGGCCGCCGTCGGCACCTGCGCGTCCCAGAACACGTCGAACCCGTGCGCCGTCAACGCGTCGTGGAACGGCCGCACGCGCTCGCGGTCGGCACTTGCATATGAAAAGAAAATCTCGCTCAAAGCGGCCCCCGGGTTCCCCGTGCCCAACGGCACCGACCCTCCTGGATCGATCTATACAGACACCTCGCCGCAATCAACCCGTGTACAAACCTCTGTTCCCAGGCCGCCAAATCCTGCGATTGACGGGTTTCCGTCAGCGACGCGCGTGCTAAAGGTGCGGTCAGAGAGCACCACACTCAAGGGAGACTTCCATGATCGAATACGGCCATTTCATCGGCGGCAAGCGCCACGCCGGCAAATCGGGCAAGACGGCCGACGTGTTCCAGCCCATGGACGGTTCGGTGCGCGCCAAGGTGGCGCTGGCGTCGAAGGCTGAAGTGCGCGCGGTCGTCGAGAACGCCAAGGCGGCACAACCGGCGTGGGCCGCCACCAACCCGCAACGCCGCGCCCGAGTGATGATGCGCTACGTCGATCTCATCAATCGCGACATGGACAAGCTGGCCGACGTGCTGGCGCGCGAACACGGCAAGACCATCATCGATGCCAAAGGCGATATTCAGCGCGGCTTGGAGGTTGTCGAATTCGCAATCGGCGTGCCGCACCTGATGAAGGGCGAGTTTACCGAAGGCGCCGGGCCGAATATCGATATCTACTCCATGCGGCAGGCGCTCGGCGTCGTCGCCGGTATCACGCCGTTCAACTTCCCCGCCATGATCCCGCTGTGGAAGGCCGCGCCCGCTATCGCCTGTGGCAATGCGTTCGTGCTGAAGCCGTCG
>JANXYD010000204.1 GCA_025350265.1 Hyphomicrobiaceae bacterium
CTGAAGCTGTTCACCGGCATGGAGAAGTGGGAGATCATGGCGATCCCCTTCTTTATTCTCGCTGGTAACTTCCTCACTCATGGCGGCATCGCCAAGCGGATGATCGACTTCGCCGCGACGTTGATCGGGCATTTCCATGGCGGGTTGGCGTTGGCCGGCGTCATCTCGTGCGCGATGTTCGCGCTCGTGTGCGGGTCGTCGGTCGCGACGGTTGTGGCCATCGGGTCGATCATTCTGCCTGAGATGGTCAAGGCCGGTTATCCCATGCGCTTCGGCGCGGCGGTCATCACGGTCGCCGGTTCGCTCGGCATTCTGATGCTGCCGTCGATCCCGAAGGTCATCTACGCGATCTCGACCAACACGTCGATCGGTGCGCTGTTCGTTGCCGGCGTGCTGCCGGGAACGCTGCTGACGATCATGCTTTGTGTCACCACCTGGTTCATCGCCAAGAGGAACAATTATCCGCGCCAGGCGAAGGCGACCTGGGCTGAGAGCCTGCGCGCCTTCAAGGAGAGTTTCTTGGGCCTGATGCTCGTCGTGATCATCATCGGCGGCATTTACTCCGGCGCATTCACCGCGACCGAAGCTGCTGCCATGAGTGCGGTCTATGCCTTCTTCATCGCGGTCTACGTCTACAAGGCGACGAAGCTGCGCGATGTGCCGAAGGTGCTGATCCGCTCGGCCAACATGAGCGCGATGTTGCTCTACATCATCGGCAACGCGGTGCTGTTCCAGTTCGTGCTGACCAACGAAAACATTCCCAACGCCTTGTCGGATTGGATGATCGCGCTCAATCTCGGGCCGATCGGCTTCCTTCTGGTCGTGAATTTGCTGCTGTTGACGGCGGGCAACTTCATGGAGCCCTCGTCGATCATTCTGATCATGGCCCCCATCCTGTTCCCGACGGCGATGAAGCTCGGAATTGATCCCGTGCACTTCGGCATCATGATCGACGTCAACATGGAGGTGGGGCTGTGCCATCCCCCCGTGGGGCTGAACCTGTACGTGGCTTCCAGTATCGCAGGGCTCGGGATCACCGATCTGACCAAGGCCGTGCTGCCGTGGCTGCTGACGATGCTGGTGTTCCTGGTCATCGTCACCTATTGGCCGTGGCTGACGCTGGTGGTGCCGCAGATGCTCGACATGCACCCTGGCCACGAGCCGTTCATTCCAGTGTGGCTGAGCCATATGTGGAATTAATGTGAAATGAGATTTGCGTAGGTTGGCTCACGCGTTTCAGCGCGACCCACCATTGGGCAAAGTAATTCGGAGTCGTTGGGTCGCGCCACTTCTCGGAACGATGTTCCGCATCGAAGGGCTTGACCCAACCGACGCAAATGCTGCACTCGTCGTTGCTTGAACAGGTGAGGCGGAGCCTTCATGCGCGACCAGATCGGAATTCCCTGCATCTTCATGCGTGGCGGCACGTCGCGGGGGCCGTTCTTCAATGCAACGCACCTGCCGGCCGACCTTGCCGCGCGTGACCGTGTGCTGCTGGCCGCGATGGGATCGCCTGACCTGCGGCAGATCAACGGGCTCGGCGGCGGCGATGTCACGACCAGCAAGGTGGCGATCGTGTCCAAGTCGACGCGGCCCGGCGTTGATCTCGACTACCTGTTCGCGCAGGTGGATTTTGCCAAGCCCATCGTTGATACCAGTCCGAGCTGCGGCAACATGCTCTCGGGCGTGCTGCCGTTTGCCATCGAGACGGGGCTGTTTCCCGCGTCGCATGGCGAGACGCGGGCGATGATCTACAACGTCAATACGCAGTCGCGCATCGAAGCGATCGTGCAGACGCCGGGCGGAGACGTCGTCTATGACGGCGACGCGAAAATCGACGGAGTGCCCGGCACCGCCGCGCCCATCGTGCTCAACTTCATGGACGTGGTTGGCTCCATTTCCGGGCGTATGCTGCCGACTGGCAATGTGCGTGATGTCATCCAAGGCGTGGAAGTCACGTGCATCGACGTGGCGATGCCGATGATGCTCGTGCGGGCCGCCGATCTCGGACTCGACGGCACGGAATTGAAGGCCGGCATCGACGGTAACAAGCCGATGATGGCGCGCCTCGAGGTGATCCGGCGGGAAGCCGGTCTTCGCATGGGGTTCGGCGACGTGGCCGACAAGGTGATCCCAAAGGTCGGAATTCTCTCGCGGCCACGCAATGGCGGCACCCTCACGTCGCGCTACCTGACGCCGCTGGCGCTGCACGCGGCGCATGCCGTGACGGGCGGCGTGTGCGTGGCCACCGCATGCGCGCTCGAAGGCTCCATCGCACACGAGGTCGCCGAACGGTCGCACGAAAATCCGCGCACCGTCTGGATCGAACATCCTTCGGGCCAGATCGACGTGCGCCTGACCACGACGGGCCATGGCGCGGCGATGGATGTGGTGGCGGGCACATTGCGCACCGCGCGGCCGATCATGCGGGGCGAAGTGCTGGTGCCACGGCGCGTGCTGACCGGCTGAAATTCAAAGGCGTCACGTTTTGCTTCGAACGCGCTTTTTTCAACACGAACTCAATCTTGGTCGCCCGGCCGGCGTTCACGGAACTGACTGAATTCTATAGTGCAACCCTGCAAGCAGCCTTCACAACCACAGTCACGGAGCTATGGACATGGCAAATGCAACAACGGCAGCAGCCACCGGAAAATTCGTCTGGTACGACATTCTGACCACCGATCCGAAGGCCGGCGAGGCATTTTACAAAAGCGTGATGGATTGGAACGTGCGCGACGCCGGCATGCCCGATCGCACCTATAGCGTGCTTTCGGTCGGCGACGTCCAAGTCGGTGGGCTCATGCTGGTGCCGCCCGATGCCCTGAAAATGGGTATGAAACCCACGTGGATGGGATATATCGGCGTCGTCGACATCGACGACATGGCTCGCCGTGTCAAAGCTGCGGGAGGTGCCGTTCATCGCGGCCCTGAGGAGATTCCGGGGGTCGGGAAGATGGCGGTTGCCGCCGACCCCTTCGGCGCAGCCTTCCTCTTGTTTCAACCCGGCAGCATCCAGCAACCCGCGCCAGTTGCGCACGGCACCCCCGGGTTTGTCGGCTGGCGCGAATTGCATGCCGGCGACGGCGTCGCAGCCTTCGAGTTCTATTCGGGATTGTTCGGGTGGACCAAGTCTGATGCGCTCGACATGGGCCCGATGGGCGTCTACCAGATTTTTGCGATCGACGGCCAACCCGCCGGCGGCATGATGACCAAAGCGGCCCACGTGCCCGTCGCCAAATGGTCGTACGTATTCAACGTCGATGCCATTGATGCAGCTGCGGCACGGGTGCGAAATGCCGGTGGAAAGATCACGATGGAACCGCATGAAGTGCCGGGCGGACAATGGGTCATTCGCTGCTCCGATCCGCAAGGCGCTGAATTCAGTCTGGTGGCGTTCAAGCGCTGACGACCCGACTTATAACAACCTACTCTGAGCGGACCGTCGCGCGTTGGGTCAAGCCCGTCTGCGCGACCCAACATCGAGCGGTGTTGCGTGTGTAGGAACGCGCCACCTGCTTTCTGTAGCACTCGTATTGAACCTTTCCGGTGATCACGTCGTTCTATGTCGACGCGAATTTCTATTCCGCACGGGAGAAAAGTTCATGCCATTTGCGACAGTTGTGGCGATTTTTGAAAAGCGCATTGCAGCGGAAAGGGCCCGCAATAAGCTGATCGACGACGGCGTCGCCGAAGTCGACATCAGATTGAGTTGCGATCGATCCGGCGCCACGCTCAATTCCGCGCCGGAGCCTGAAAGTCTCCTGGCTAAGTTGTTCAAGTCCGGCGGGCGCGATGGCCAAGGCGTGCCCTATCGGTCGCATCTCGACAGCGGCCATACCGTCCTGTCGGTGGCCACGGCCGATCAATTGCTTGAAAGCGTTGAAAAAACACTGACCGTTTTTGGCCCCTTGGATATCACGGAAAATTGGCAGCAACGCGGGCCTGATCGCAGGTCCGGTCCGCCAACAACCGTCGATGCGGATGACAGCCTGTTTGGACCCGATTAGCCGCCGCGCGAATCTGGAACTCCGCTTCCCGATCCCACCGAGTTCGAGGTCATAGCGTCGCAAGGCACGCCGCACAAGGCGGCTGCGCAATGAGGCGCACGTTCAATCCGCGTCAGCTTTAGCTTTCGTGACTTTCTTCTTGCTCAAAGTCTTGCTCGCTGCCTTTTTGGCAACTGGCTTCTTCGCAGGTGCTTTCGTTGCCGCTTCACTTTTAGCCGTTGCGGTTTTCGGCGCGGCCTTTTTCGCACTCTTCTTGAACTTCGAGCCGCCGCCTTTGGCAATGCGTTCGTCGAGCAAGCGGATGGCTTCGTCGACGCTCAGCTTGTCGGGTTCAATGCCCTTCGGTACCGTCGCGTTGACGCCGTTGTGGCTGACGTAGGGACCGTATTTCCCTTCCAGAACGTCGATCTTGCCGCCAGCAGCCGGATGCTCGCCGAGTGACGCCAGCACCGTGGGCTTCGCACGCTGAAACCGGCTCTTGCCGCCGCCCGCGCGCTTCTCGGCCAACACTGTCACCGCACGATTGACGCCGATGTCGAACACGTCGTCGATGCTCTCGACGTTGGCGTAGGTGCCATCATGTTTGATGTAGGGGCCGAAGCGACCGAGCGCTGCCGTGATCGGCGTTTTGGTTTCGGGATGGTCACCAACGAGGCGCGGCAGGCCCAGCAGCTTCAAGGCGCGCTCGAGATCGATCGACGCGGGATCCCAGCCCTTCGGCAACGACGACCGCTTGGGCTGCTTCATCTTTGGTTTGTCAGGCTTGGCCTTCGACTTCTTGGGTTTTTCAACGTCCACGTCGACGGCCAGGGACGCGTCGAGTTCGGGCTCGCCGAGCTGCACATAGGCCCCGAAGCGCCCATTCCGCAGCGTCACCTCTTTGCCGGTCTCGGGGTCGATGCCCAACACCTTGCCGTCGAGGGCGGCGGCCTCGCCCGCTTCGCCGGACTGGGCGAGTTGACGGGTGAAATTGCAGTCCGGATACCGGCCGCAGCCGATGAAGGCGCCGTTCTTGGCCGAAATTTTCAGGCTCAGTTGGCCCTGGCCGCACTTCGGGCAGAGGCGCGGATCCCCGCCGTCGTCCTTGGCTGGGAAAATGTGCGGTCCAAGCAGGTCGTTGAGCGCGTCGAGAACTTCACGGCCGCGCAACTCCTTGATCTCTTCGACGGACCCGATGAACTCGCGCCAGAAGTCGCGCAGCACATCCTTCCATTTCAGCGTGCCGTCGGAGATCAGATCGAGCTTTTCTTCGAGATCGGCAGTAAAATCGTACTCGACGTAGCGTTTGAAGAAGCTCTCGAGAAAGGCCGTGACGAGCCGACCCTTGTCCTCGGGCACCAGTTGCTTCTTGTCCATGCGCACGTAATCGCGTTCGATCAACACCGCCATCGTCGAGGTGTAGGTCGACGGGCGCCCGATGCCGAGCTCTTCCATGCGCTTGATCAGGCCGCCTTCCGTGAAACGCGGCGGCGGCTGGGTGAAGTGCTGATCGGCGTCGATGACTTTCGGCGCAAGCTTGTCGCCTGCGGCCAGGGGCGGCAGCCGGCGGCTGTCTTCGTCGTCCTCGACGTCGTCCTTGCCCTTGTCGATGACGCGGACGCGGGCGTCGCGGCCCTCCTCGTAAACTTTCAGGAAGCCATCGAAGACCAGTACGGAACCGGTTGCGCGAAAGCCGTAGGGTTTGCCGTCACGGCCTTTGACCTCGATGTCGGCAGCGGTCTGTTCCAGCTCGGCCGACGCCATCTGGCTGGCAATCGTGCGCTTCCAGATCAGGTCGTAAAGCGCCACCTGGTCTTTATTGAGCGCGCGTCGCAAACTGTCGGGCGTGCGTCGCGGGTCGGTCGGCCGGATGGCTTCGTGTGCTTCCTGGGCGTTTTTGGCCTTAGTTTTGTAATCGCGTGCCAACGGCGTGTATTTTTCACCGAATTCGGCTCGGATAACGGCTCGGATTTCGGCGACCGCCTCGGGAATGATCTGGACGCCATCGGTTCGCATATAGGTGATGAGGCCGACCGTCTCGCCACCGATATCGATACCTTCGTAGAGCCGCTGGGCGATGTTCATGGTCTGCTTGGATGAAAAGCCGAGCTTGCGCGAGGCGTCCATCTGCAGGGTGGAAGTGGTGAAAGGTGCATAAGGGTTGCGCTTGGCGGCTTTCTTCTCGACCGTGGACACGCGGAAATCGCCACCCTCGACGGCTGCCTTGATGGCTGCCGCGGAGGCTTTATCTTTGATGTCGAGCTTGGCCAGCCGCTTGCCGGCGATGGTGGTCAGCCGCGCGCGCACGTCTTCCTGCCGGGCCGTCTTGAGCAATGCCTCGATGGTCCAGTATTCGTCGGTGCGGAAGGCCTCGATTTCGGCCTCACGGTCGCAAATCAGGCGCAACGCCACGGATTGCACCCGGCCCGCCGACCGAGCACCTGGCAGTTTGCGCCATAGGACCGGCGATAGCGTAAAGCCCACGAGGTAGTCCAGCGCGCGGCGGGCCAGGTATGCGTCGACAAGGGGCACATCGATTGAGCGCGGATTGGCGATGGCGTCGAGCACGGATTGCTTGGTGATGGCGTTGAACGTCACCCGCTCCACTGGCATGCCTGCCCTCAGCGCCTTCCGCTGCGCCAGAACTTCCATGAGATGCCAGGAAATCGCCTCACCCTCGCGATCAGGATCGGTGGCGAGGATCAGTTTGGTGGCATTTTTTACGGCATCGGTGATTTCTTTCATGACTTTGCGAGAGCGGTCGTCGTCTTGCGACCAATGCATCGCGAAATCATTTTCCGGCTCGACGGACCCGTCCTTCGACGGCAAGTCTCGAACATGGCCGTAAGACGCTATGACCTTATATCCAGCGCCAAGGTACTTGTTGATGGTCTTGGCTTTTGCAGCGGATTCCACAATCAATACGTTCATGCCGAACCATCGCGCCCGCCCACACGCCGGGACCGGGTGTGCTGCAGCGCGTCCTTGAGTTGAAAGGCACCGATATCAGCGTTTACCACGAAAACCAAATCGCGATTGCGGCCGGCGCAAGTCTGAAAACGCGCGGACCATGGTGGAACCAGCGCGCGCTGTCAAATTTCCAAATAGTTGTATTTTTATTCAAAACCACCTTAAAGAGAATTTATCAGCAATCTATGATTGCATTTTGTCTTCATGCACTGTAAATCATGCGTAGTTGAAGATGTTGGAAGCGATCGGGGCAGTCATGCACAACCGGAAGTCACACGCAGATCATAGTACAATTGTCCTGGCTCTAAAGGGCTTTGATCCTGAGCGGGCTGGACCGTTGCGCTCAGAGCCTACAGACTTGGATATGCTGAACTACATGGAGGACCTTCTATCGGAGTTGGAGGGTTTGGCTCTGCGTGCGCGTAAGGACGCAATCGCGGATTTAATTGCTTGCGCCAAGCGTGCCACCGAGCGTGAAATCAATCACAGATAGTCATTATAGCCGACTGGTTACGAGACCGAGCGGTCAATCCCTGCGCGCGTCCGCCCCGTCCGGCAATAGCGACACCAGATTTTGGCCATGCCGTTCGATGCGCCCCGCAAGGGACAATTCGAGGATGGTCGCTTGAATAACGCGGACGGAAAGGCCCGTTACCCGCACCAGCTCGTCGATATTGACGGGCGAGGGCCCGAGCACGGCGAGCACACGCGCCCGCTCATTTTCCGCGTTATATGGCGGAGGCGAAGTTTCCGGCTTCGTCTCCGCCGCACTAGGTCCAGCCATGTCCACCGGGTCCATCAACCAATCGGGAGGCGCTTCGGGTTCGCGAAAGCTGAAGCGTACTTGCAGTGTGGGGCCGAGCGCCTCGATGATATCTTCCGCAGACCTCAGCAGCGTCGCGCCGTCGCGCAGCAGCTGATTGGTGCCTTCGGCGCGCGGATCGAGCGGATGGCCCGGAACCGCAAACACCTCCCGACCCTGCTCGTTCGCCATGCGTGCCGTGATGAGCGTACCCGACCGGCGTGCCGCCTCGATGACGGCGACCGCGTTGGAGATGCCGGAAATGATGCGGTTGCGGCGTGGAAAATCCTGTCCGCGCGGCATGAAACCGGGCGGCATCTCGGTGACGAGACAGCCGCTGCTGCCGATTTCATCGTGCATCGCTGCATGCTCCGGCGGATAGACGACGTCAAGACCGCCCGCCAGGACGGCGATGGTGCCCGTGCCGAGCGCCGCCTGATGCGCGACCGCGTCAATGCCGCGCGCCATGCCGGAAACGACGACATAGCCGGCTTTTCCGAGGTCGAAGGCAAGTTTGCGGGTGAGCGTGCGGCCGGCGGCCGACGCATCGCGCGAGCCCACGATAGCCACGCTTGCGCGCGTCAGCAATTCAAGACGCCCTTTGGCATAAATCAACGGGGGCGGCATTTCGAGGTGGGCGAGCAGGGGCGGGTAGTCGGGTTCGATCGTGAACAGCGGGTGGGCACCGATGCGGGCGGCGGCCTCCAATTCGGCTTCGGCAGCGTCGGCGGTGCAGATGCGCAAGGGTTTGCCCCTGCCGCCACGTCGCGACAATTCGGGCAGCGCCTCGAGCGCGCGACTTGCCCCGCCGAAGCGATTGATCAGCTCGCGAAATGTGACCGGGCCGATGTTTTCGGAACGAATGAGGCGCAGGCACGCCAGTCGTTGCGCAGCATCCAGCGCCGCCTGCGGCAGCGGTGCCGGCGTCTGGGCGAACGGAAGTTGGGGCGGCTCAGCCTTTCGCGCCAATCTTCGGCTCCGTGCCCGCGCGCAGGCGTTCGATGTTCTTGCCGTGTTTGAGGAAAATCAAAATCGACATCACCAGCAAAAGGCAACCAATCGCCCACTCGCCAAGTATTAGCGGGTAGAGTGGCGCAATCACGCACGCTGTCAGCGCCGCCAGCGAGGACATGCGTGTCAGCAGCGCGATGATGATCCAGATGCCGCAGAACATTAGGGCTGCGGGCCAGTAAAAACCCAGCATGGCGCCGATGTACGTCGCAACGCCCTTGCCCCCTTTGAAGCCAAGCCAGACCGGATAGAGATGGCCCAGAAACGCGCCGAAGCCGGCGATCGCAGACATGACATAAGCGCGATGCGCGTCCGAATAACCAGCGATGGCCAACCCAGGCTCGGTGCCCGGGACATAGTCGATGGGGAAATTCCAGTATCGCTTTAGCGCCGCGTAGCAGAGCACCACGGCTGCAAAAGCTTTCATCCCGTCCAGCACCAGCGTCGCCAGCGCGATCCCTTTATTGCCGGTACGCAAAACATTGGTGGCGCCGATGTTTCCCGATCCGATCTTGCGTACATCGCCAAGCCCTGCCGCGCGGGTGAGCACAAGCCCGAACGGAATGGAGCCGAGCAGGTAGCCAAACAGCAGCGGTACCAGCAAAACAATCGACCACGACCCCGTGCCGAGTGTGCCCCATTCGCCAGCCATCGGTAGCGCGAAACCCAGCATGTCCCCAACCCCATTCAAT
>JANXYD010000205.1 GCA_025350265.1 Hyphomicrobiaceae bacterium
CGATCGTCGATGCGACGATCCTGGGGAATGCGGTGTCAGCCGACGGCCACGCCTTCGGGCTGCAAGATACGAGCATCCCGATCTATAACGACGGCACGGGCATGCTGACGGGCATAACCCAAGTGCTCGCGCCGAACGAAATCGCCTTCTTCGACAGCATCCATCCGACGCATGCCACCCACGACATCCAAGCCGAGTTCGCGGCAGCGACATTGAATGCCGACCACGTGCAACTGTATGCCGGCAGCGGGCACACTTACGCGGGCACCAGCGGGGCGGATTTCATTTTCTCGGTCGGCGGCAGCAACAACTTCTCTGGCGGCGCCGGCAACGACATCATCTACACCGGCAATGGCAACAGCACCGCGCACGGCGGCGCTGGCAACGACCTGATTTTCGCGGGCGGCGGCAACAATCACCTGTTCGGCGATAGCGGCAGCGATCTGCTCGCAGTCAACTCCGGCACCAACTGGCTGACCGGCGGTTCGGGCTTCGACGTGCTGATCGCCAACCGGGCGGGCACCACCACAATCGACACCGGCGGCGGCGACAACCTGATCATCTTCAAGGAGAATGCTGGCGCGTCTTTCGGCCAGCAGACGGTGTTCGGCGGGCATGGTGATAACACGCTGCGTTTCATCATCAACGATCAAAACCCGTTGGCCGAGCAGGGGTTGATCACCGAATTCCAGCACATCGTCGATGCTTACAACGCATCACTTTTGACCAACCATCACGGCACCTTCAGCGTCGACGGTCTCAATGTGCAGGGGATCACGGGGTTGCAGTTGCAGTTAGACAGTGTCGACACGACGGTGCCGTACCAGATCGACCACACGATCGTGCAGAGCATCGGTCATGGGCCGGAACTCTCGTCGGCATCGCAACAGTTATTGCAGCAGGCGTCGCTTTGGGGCCTGCTGACGGTGTGATTTTAATTCGATTGCTGGGCGACGCCTTGTTCGAGGGCGAGCACGTGGCCGGCGAGGTATAGCGAACCGCAGACGAGAACGCGGATCGGGCCGTGTTCCTCGCGGCCTAATCTGGCCAAGGCTTCGGGTACGCCGACGGCGGCCTCGGCGTCGAAACCTCGGCTTCGCGCCAATTCAGCCAGCGCCATCGGTTCATACGGAACCTCGTGCGCCCCTGGAATGGGCACGGTGAGGACACGCCGCACCAGCCCGCTGAACGGGGCCAGGAAGCCGCCGGCGTCCTTCACGCCCATCATACCGACGATGAGGCACAGCGGCTTTGGCGCTTTCTCCTCAAGATCGGCGAAGGCCTGCGCGAGCGCCTGCCCGCAGGCAGGATTATGTCCGCCATCGAGCCACACTTCAGAGCCGGATGGCAACGTCGTGGCCCAACGCGCGGCGTCGAGGCGCTGCATGCGCGCGGGCCAGCGCACATCGAGCAAGCCGCGCTCGATGGCGGCATCCGTCATGCCCAGCGGCTTCAATTGCAGGGCTGCCGCGACAGCCGCTCCAGCATTGACGATCTGATGGCGGCCGAGGAGCGCCGGCAGTGGCAAGTCGTGCACCTCGGATTCGCTCTGGAACAGCAGCCGCCCGTGGCTTTCGAAGGCTTCATAATCCTCGCCCCAGACGATAAGGGGCGAGCGGGTTTGCCGTGCACGCGCGCGGATGACATCGAGGGGTATGGCATCCTGTTGTGAAATGACCGCCGGCACATCCGGCTTCAGGATTCCGGCCTTGGTGGCCGCGATCCGATCGAGAGCGCCGCCGAGCTTTTCGGCATGATCCATCGCGATCGGCGTGATGATACACAGCGCCGGCCGATCGACGACGTTGGTCGTATCGAAATCGCCGCCGAGCCCAACCTCGAGAATGACCACGTCGGCGGGAATTTCAGCGAATGCCACGAACGCCGCGGCCGTGGTGATTTCAAAAAACGTGACCGCGCCCCCGGCATTGATGCGCGCCACCCGCGACAACAATTCGACCAGTGCCGCTTCGCCGATCGGCCTTGATATGCCATCCAGGCCGGCCAGTGAAATGCGCTCGTGGAAGTGCACCAGATGCGGCGACGTATAGACGTGGACACGTTTCCCGGCGGCTTCGAACATCGCCTTGATAAAGGCGGTGGTAGAGCCTTTGCCATTGGTGCCGGCGATATGCACGACGGGGGGCAGGCGCTTGTGCGGATTGCCGAGCTTTTCGAGCAGCACCGCGATGCGTCCCAGCGACAGATCGATCAGCACTGGGTGCAACGTTTTCAGTTCCGCCAAAAGCTGGTCGCTGGTCGGCATGGCGTTGGTCCCGAAAAATGTCGTCGGTCGTGCCGACCGGGTCAGCTTCGCGCGCCGTCGCGGGGAAGGGTGCGGCTCTTGGTCTTGGCGTCGGCTTCGCGCTTGGCCTTTTCGCGTGCGTCGACGGCTGCCGCGTCGAAGCGTTCAGCGCCATCGACGGGCTCGGGCTCCATCACATCCGAGCCGCGCGCGAGCTTCTCGACGACTTTGCCGTCGACGGCGTGGCCGTTCATGCTTTTGATATATCCGGCCGGCTTTTTTCGGCTACTTTCGGCGACTGCCGCGCCAGCACCAGTTCCCGCCATCAACACGCGGCAGACCCGCGACAGCGTCTCACGCAACTTGTGGCGGTGGACGACCATATCGACCATGCCATGCGCCAGCAGATATTCGGCGCGCTGAAAGCCTTCTGGCAATTGCTCGCGAATGGTCTGCTCGATCACGCGCGGGCCGGCAAAGCAGATAAGCGCGCCGGGCTCCGCGATATGCACATCGCCGAGCATGGCATAGGAGGCTGTGACACCGCCGGTGGTCGGATCGGTGAGCACGACGATATAGGGCAAGCACGCATCCCGGAGGCGCTGCACGGCGATGGTGGTGCGCGGCATCTGCATGAGCGAGAGAATGCCCTCCTGCATGCGCGCGCCGCCGGAGGCCGCAAACAGAATGAACGGTGCCTTGCGTTCGGCGGCATGCAGCATGCCGGTGACGACGGCCTCGCCGGCCGCCATGCCGAGCGAACCACCCATGAAGCGGAAATCCTGCGCCGCGGCGACCACCTTGGCACCATCGACCAGCCCTTCACCGATAACCACGGCATCGGCAAGCGAAGTTTTGGCCTTGGCAGCCTTCAGGCGATCTGTGTAGCGCTGGCCGTCGCGGAACTTCAGCGGGTCGGTAGGCACGTCTTTGACCGGCACCATCGTGTAGGCGCCATCGTCGAACAAAGACTTCAGCCGCAGGTCTGACGCCATGCGCTCGTGGTAGCCGCAGCAGGGGAATACGTACGCGTTATCTTCCAGGGCTTTCTTGTCGGCCATCTGCCCACAGCCGCCGCACTTGTGCCAGAAGTTATCCGGAGGCTCCCGGCGCGTGGTCAGGAAACTCGATATCTTCGGCCGAACGACGTTACTGATCCAGTTCACGACAAGTGCTCCTTACCGGCCCACTAACCGGCGCAGTCTGCCGGATAGCACAACCCCGCGCTGAAGCCAAACCGCGCTGAAGGCGGCCACTTTCAAAGCATACATAGGCCTCAATAAGGCGGACGCCAATCCCACAAGGTGCTTGTTAACTAAGCTTTTGTCGCTGGTTAGCGGCCACGCAAGGCTTGACCAAGGTCATGAACGAGGCTGAGGACGGCTGGAACCGTGCCGGACGTGGCGCGCCCATCGGCCAGCGAAGCCTCCACGGCTGCGACCAGCGCCGAGCCGACGACCACCGCATCCGCGCCTTGGCTGATAACCTTGGCTTGCGCCGGCGTCCTGACGCCAAAACCGACCACGACAGGCAGCTCGGTCGATTTCTTGATGATGGCAACGGACGCGCGAACCTGCGCTGGATCGGGGGCGGCGCTGCCCGTGATGCCGGTAATCGACACGTAATAGAGAAAGCCCGAGGTGTTATGCAGCACGGTTGGCAAGCGCTTGGCGTCGGTGGTGGGCGTGGCTAGGCGGATGAAGTTCAGGCCGCGCTGCATGGCGGGCAGGCACAATTCATCGTCGGCTTCGGGCGGGCAATCGACGATGATCAAACCATCGACGCCGGCGGCTTTGGCTTCGTCGAGGAATTTATCGACGGGGAATACATAAATCGGGTTGTAATATCCCATCAAGACGATGGGCGTCACCGTGTCGGCCTTGCGGAAATCGGTAACCAGCGCGAGCGTTTTCTTCATCGTCTGCCCGGCGGCCAGCGCACGCAGCCCGGCGGCTTGTATCGCCGGTCCGTCTGCCATGGGATCGGAAAACGGCATGCCGATTTCGATTACGTCGGCTCCTGCCGCGGGCAGACCATGCAAGATTTTACGCGCGGTTTCAAAGTCCGGATCGCCGCCCATCACGAACGTGACCAGACCGGGGCGGCCGGATTGCTTTAATTCGGCGAACCGGCGGTCGATGCGGGTGGCGGCGAGGACGGTTGTCATGTGGCTCCAAATCCCGGTGCGGTAAGCATTTCTCGTAGTCCGTTCGGCCGCGCGCGGTCAAGCAGTTGGGCGCGACCGCAGGCGCGTTCACAAATCAGATCACCACGCCATGTCCATGATCTCCCTCGCATTTCGGCCGCATTAGGCCACTACGGACGCCAGGTCGGGGTTGAATAGAAATCGATGACTTGCAGCGCGCCCCCTACCGGGAGCGCAAACAGGCCGCGTCGTAAAGTGTCGCCATGCCCCGTTACATCTGCGCCAGGATTGGTTTTATCGTGCTGCTGCTCGGAGCGGTGCTGAGCCCCCGCGCGTCGGCCGGTAATGCCGACGACATCGAGGTGGTGGGCGTTTCAACGATCTCGGCCGACGCCGTGCGCGCCCACGTCAAGACGTCGGGCGGCGACGCCGATGATGCCGGCCTCGACGCGGCGCTGAAATCG
>JANXYD010000217.1 GCA_025350265.1 Hyphomicrobiaceae bacterium
CCGAAGTCTGGGGCGAAGTCTCGCAGGCGGCAGGCGCTGCCGGTCGGTTGTCCGAACTGCTGGCAATCCGGCCCTCCATCTGCGCGCCGGCCCAACCGCTGCCGCTGCCACTTCAGCCGCTCGGCACGCTGCGCTTTGAGAATGTGCAGTTCCGTTATCCCGCCCGCGCCGACGTATCGGCACTGAACGGCGTTTCGTTCGATATCAAGCGCGGCGAGACGGTCGCCATCGTCGGCCCGTCGGGCGCTGGCAAGAGCACGCTGTTCTCGCTCATCCTCAGATTTTACGATCCTCAATCCGGCCGCATCCTGTTGGACGGCGTCGGCCTCGATCAAGCCGATCCCGCAGACATCAGACGCCGCATCGCCATGGTGCCGCAGGAGATCGCGCTGTTCGCCGAATCCGTCGCCGACAACATCGCCTACGGCGCACCGGCGGCAACATCAGCCGAAATCGAACAGGCGGCGCGGGCGGCAGAGGCCGACGACTTCATCCGTGCGATGCCGAAGGGCTACGACACCCTGGTCGGCGAACGCGGCGTAATGCTGTCGGGTGGCCAGCGCCAGCGCATTGCCATCGCCCGCGCCATCCTTCGTAACGCCCCCATTTTGTTGCTCGACGAAGCCACCAGCGCGCTCGATGCCGAGAGCGAGGCCGCCGTGCAAAAAGCCCTCGAAAGCGTCATGGCCGACCGCACCACGCTGGTCATCGCGCATCGGCTGGCGACCGTCCAGAAGGCCGATCGCATCCTGGTCATGGACCACGGCCGAATCGTCGAACAAGGCCGCCACGACGAACTCGTCGCCAAAGGCCAACTCTACGCCCGCCTGGCCGCGCTGCAGTTCGGCGAGGTCGCTCGCGTGGGCACCTTGACCGACCCCACTTCCGCAGGCCGCCCTTAATGCCTGCAGCCCGGGGCCTGCGCATAGCACTTGCTGGGTTCTTGTACGTTCTGGCGGTCATTGGTGTCGGCTTCGTGCTGGGTCCAATTCGCATGTTCTAGCTCGAGCCGCGCCTGGGACCAGCATGGGCCACGGCATTCGAAGCGCCGCTTCTTATCGCCACCATGATCGGTAGTGCGCACTGGGCACCACGCATCGCGCGCGTTGACGTCACCACGGCCGCTCTGGGACTGGTGGGGTTGGTGGCGCTGGTCTTGTCGCAGATCGCTGAATTTGCCGGTGACATCGTCCTGCGCGGATTGAGCGTGTCCGAGCAGATCGCGCGCGTTCGGCCAAGCGGCGTCAAGCGCAAGCGAGTACGCGCAACACCTACGCCCCAACCCTTAACGCAATCTCAACCGCAACCGTCTAATTTTATGTATCCGCCGCATCGTACCGGCGCTGATGATACTGCAACGGGCAGCCCCCATGATGTGGCGACTTCTGACGATCGTGCTGCAGGCCACCTTGTTCGTGGGCTCGATCTGGTTCGGCGCCATGGCGATCGATCGCACCGCTATTCCCGGCGCCGGCGGCATGGCCATCGGCCTCGTCGCCGCCGCCGCTGGCTTGATGGTTGGCTTGGCCGTGGCTTGGCTACGCGGTATCCCCTGGCATCTGGTGCCTGTGCTGATCGCACACTGGCGGGCAGGCCTCTCAGCTCAACTCACCTGGCTCGCCGTCGGCTGCCTGTCGCTGGCCGTGCTGGTTTATTACTGAGACTTGGCCCCGCCTCACTCCACCACCCCCCAGCCCGTCACCTCCGCCACGTATGCTTCGGCGCATAACCCAGCATGCGGCGCGCCTTGTCGATCGACAGCAACGTCTCGAACTCACCAAGGTCAGTTGCCACCGGCACGCCGGGATACGCCCTGGCCAGCAACGCGCGGCTCGGTTGCGGCATGAGGGTGTCAGCCGCTGCGATGGTGAAGATCTCCGCGCCGCTCACGTCGGCGGTCAGGCACAGCCGGCACGCGAGAGCCACGTCGCGGCTGTCGACCCAACTCCACATATTCCATGCCCGCAACGCCGGATCGGCCGCAAAGCTTGGGATATCCGCATAGTTGTGCGGCTCGAAAATGTTGGAAATACGCAGCCCGAAAAAGGTCGTGCCCGGATTCCAGCGATGCATTTCGACCGCCATCTGCTCGCACATCGCCTTGGCCAGCGCGTAACCCGACTCGGGCTTTGGCACACGCTCCTCGCTCAGGGGGGCCGCGATCGGAGGTGTGCGCGTGAACGGCAGGCCGAACACCGTTTCGCTCGACGCCCACACCACGCGCCTGAGCCCGAACAGCGTCGCCGCGCTGAACACGTTGTAGGTGCTCATCAGGTTGTTGTGGAACGTGGTGTGATCAGGTGCCAGGCTCGGCGCGGGTATTCCCGCCATATGAATCACCGCGTCGGCATTGCCCAACGGCGAGCGGCGGCGATCCACCGTGCCGGCCGCCTGCCGCATCACGTCGACGGCTGCGCCCATGTCAGTCAGATCCGCCTTGAAAAAATGGCACAGCGGCTCGCGCGGCGGCACGATGTCGACGTTCATTACCTTGTAGCCATGCTCTAGCAGATCACGAATGATCGCCGTCCCGGCTTTGCCACTGCCGCCCGTAACGACGATGCTTTGCATGCCATACTCCCTGCAATTTTGCGGCTATTCGCTCGCCGGTCCCGCCTTGCGCCGATGAATATGCGCCAGATGCAGCGCCACCGCTGCGGCATTGGAAACATTCAGGCTGTGCAGCGCGCCGTCGGTACTGATGCGACAGATACGCGAGCATGTTTCGCGCGTCAGTTGCCGCAACCCCTTGCCCTCCGCCCCCAGCACGAATACCGGCTGCGTCGGCCACTCGGTTTCGTCCAGCGTCTCCTCACCCTCCCCGTCGAGACCGATCACCGTACAGCCAGCGGCCTTCAGATCCTCCAGGCTGCGCGCCAGATTCTGCACGCGCGCCACAGGGATATGTTCCAGCGCCCCCGACGCCGACTTGGCCAGCGTGCCTGCCAGCGGCGGTGAATTGCGCCGCGTCATCACCACCCCGGCCGCCCCGAACACCGCCGCCGAACGCAGGATTGCACCCACATTGTGCGGGTCCGTCACCTGATCCAGCACCAGCAGCGGCCGCCCCTTGGCCGTGCGTGCCAGTGCATTCATCGGCAATTCCTGCAGCGGCTCGGTTTCGAGCAGCACGCCCTGATGCACCGTATCTTCACCCAACCACCGGTCGAGATCGCGCGGCGTCACCCGCTCCGCCACCACGCCGCGCGCCGCCAGTGCGGCCTGCATCCTGTTTTCCGCATTCTCCGTTAAAAACAGTTTGGAGATCACGCGGCCCGAGTTCGCCAGCGCCGCCTCCACCGGATGGATGCCATACAGCAGCACCACGCCGTTGGCATCGCCGTCGCCGCCCATCCACGACGGTGGTTGACGGTTTTCGCGAGCCTCGCGATGGTCCCCGCCCGCACGTGGTTTGCCATAGCGTTGCGGCCGCCGAGAGGGCGGGCGGGACGGTGGACGGTGGGGGCGATCGGTGCTCATAGCCTTGCTGTTAGAGCGCTTTCGGCCAACTGTGAAGCATTCTAGCATCAACAATCTTGGCGAACACCGTCCCACGAGGTTCTGACGCGTGACCGTTTCATTTGGCCCGGCCACTATCGCCAACTCTTTTCAATTGTCTCCGCCCGGCCCTTGCGACCAAGGTGCACGCAATCAATGACCGAAACGGCGCACAACGATGCACATCGAAAAACCTGCAAGCATAAGCCCTGGCGGCCGTTGGCGCTCAGCCCTGACCGACCCCGTCAACACAGCCATCGTCGCTCTCGGCTTCACCCAGATTATCGCCTGGGGCACCACTCTGTATGCCTTGGGCGTACTTGGCAAACCCATCGCGCACGATACCGGTTGGAGCCAGAGCATCGTTTACGGTGGTTTGACCATCGGCTTGCTGGCGTCAGGCGCGGTATCGATGCCGGTCGGACGCTGGCTCGACCGGCGCGGCGGGCGCGAGGTGATGTGTGTCGGCTCGCTGCTCGCGGCTGCAGGCCTCGCAATGCTGGCGCACGTGCAATCGCCGTCCGCGTATCTGGCTGCCTGGGTGGTGGTCGGCGTGGCCATGCGACTGACCCTCTATGACGCGGCCTTCGCCGCCCTCGTGCAATTGGCACCGGCCCGTGGACGGCGAGCGATTTCGCTGGTCACGCTGTTCGGCGGGCTGGCCTCGACGCTCCTATGGCCGGCCGGTGCCGCGCTCGAATTCCTTTACGGCTGGCGCAATACTCTGCTGGCTTTTGCAGCGCTGAACGCCCTCGTTTGCTTGCCGTTGCATTATTTCGCGTTGCGCCGCCGGCCTGCTCTCGACGATGCGCCGGCCACGCCGATACAATCAGCCGCCGCCCCCGACGCGACGCCGCATCTGGCCGGTTCGCAACGTACGTGGGCGATGGTGCTGTTCAGCATTGTCATGGCGGCCAGCGCCATCGTCACCGGTGCAATGGCCGCGCATCTGGTGCCCGTGCTGGCGGCCACCGGCATCGATCCCCGCGCAGCGGTCGGACTGGCATCGGTGAAAGGCGTGGCGCAAACGCTGGCGCGGCTGGTCGATCTGGTGTTCGGCCGCAATCTGCATGCCATCGAGCTCGGCCGCCTCACCATATTGCTGTTGCCGCTGGCGTTCGTGGCGCTGATCTTCGGTGGCGTCGGCTGGGTGGCGGCGGTGGTATTCGTTGTCCTGTTTGGCGCCGCCAACGGTCTTGCTACCATCGTGCGCGGTGCAGTGCCGCTGACCCTGTTCGGCCCGGCCGGCTACGGCGAGGTGCTCGGCAAACTCGCCGTTCCCATTCTCATCATGAATGCGTCGGCACCGGCAGCGTTCGCCATCATCGCCGAGAACCAGGGAATGCCCACGGCCATCGCCGCAACCACCGGCGTGGCAATGCTAGCCGTTGCAGCAATGGAAACGATGGCGTTCTGGTATCGCCGCACGCAACGGCACCCCCTCACTTCTGCGTGACGCTGCCGCATCGGAACAGTGCCGCGGCGCACCTTACACCAGCACTTGTGTTCCCACCTCCACCACCCGGTCCGACGGAATGCGGAAATACTCGGTCGCGTCCGTGGCGGTAGCAGCCAAAGCGATGAACAGTCGTTCCTGTGGCGCGTACAGATCGGACTTGTCGGTCGGCTTCAGCGATCGCCGCGAGAGGAAGAACGACGCCTGATTGAGTTCGATATTCAAATCCTTGCGGCGGCAATGCTCGAGAATTTTCGGAATGCTCGGCGTCTCCATGAAGCCGTAGCGCGCGATGACGCGGATGAACCCGTCGGCAATGCGCTCCACCGTCACCCGTTCGTGGCGCTGCACGCGGGGCGTATCGACGGTCTGGATGTTGAGGATGATATTGCGCTCGTGCAAAATGCGGTTGTGCTTGAGGTTGTGCATCAGCGACGTTGGCGCGTGGGTCGGATCGCCCGTCAGGAATACCGCCGTACCCGGCACTTTGTGCGGCTGCTTGGCCTCCAGCTTGCGGATCAGCCATGTCAGGTCTGCTTCATTGATGCGTGTGACCTTGCGCAGCGCCTTGGTCCCCTGCACCCACGTCATCATGATGAAGCTGATCA
>JANXYD010000468.1 GCA_025350265.1 Hyphomicrobiaceae bacterium
GGCACAAACAGCCATGCAGCGGGCTGGCAGCGCATCCAAGTCCGCGCGATGAAGCCGATGATCACCAGCAACAGGCAACCGATTTCGATCAGCGCGAACCCCGGCCGGTGCAGCCCGAAGAACAGCCATGTCCAGGCGGCGTTCAACCCGAGTTGCAGCACCCACAACGTCAGTCCGAACCGATCGCCGGTGGCGCGCCACACGCGCGCGCCTGCCAGTGCAATCATCACGTAAAGCACTGTCCAGACTGGCGCGAACAGCCAATTGGGCGGGTTCCACGCCGGCTTCTGCAAGCTCGCGTACCACTCTCCCGGCTGGATCAGGCCGCCGACCGAGGCGGCCACGGCCGTCAGCGCGAAAAAAGCCGCGTAGACGAGCCACGCCGGCCGGCGTTCGGCAACCCTGGGCTTCGATGGCTCGTTCGATCGCATCGTGGCGGTCCTTCACGTGACTTGCAGGCCAACGCCGCAGCGGCGCAAAAAGTTCGACTTTCCATCAACATTGACGAACCATCGAATTGCCCGAATCCATCCGCTTAAAGAGCGCGCGAATGGAGGGTTGCGTCATGAAACGTTCGATCTCGACTGCCGACTGGGCGTCCCTGGCTGTCATCGGCGTGCTGTCGACGGTGGTTCCGGCCCGGGCGCAGACTGCACAACGCGACGTCATCGCCGACATCTTGCGGCGCGCGCCCGCCGCAGATACGCCGCAGACACGCGTTGCACAAGCGACGCAGCCGGGTGCAAGTCAGATCCCTGCAACACCTCCTGCGGCCACGACAACCGATCCCCGCGACCCGCGCGAGGGTGATGCCGCCTACGAACAGGCACAGCGGCTGATGAAGGCTGTCGATGCCATTTTGCAAGATACCGCTAAAAATCGTTCGGAAGCGCGCAAGCTGCCTTCCAAGGAAGAATATCTTTTGACCATGCCCTGGAACGAAACCAGGGAGGACCGCGAGCGCAAGATCCGCGACTTGATGGACAGCGTGCTTGGTGTGGTTACCGACGTGCCCGTGGTCGACGTGCAGAAAAAAATCGACAGCCTCCGCAAGAATATCCGCGACCTCGACGACCGCATCGTCACCCTGCGCGAAAAGCAATTGACCGCGCCCAAGGACGGCATGCTGCCCGGCATCGTCAGCGATACCGTCGACAGTCTCGGCAAGGAGGTGGAAGAAGCCAAGCGCAAGATTGAACTCAACCGGTCCGAAATCAAATCGCAAAAGGCAGCCATCGGCGACGCGCTGCAGAAGTCCGGCGTGCAGATGGCGCCGGAACAGGTCGACCTACTGCTCGACGGCGTGCTGTCGGGCGATCTGGTGCGGCTGGTGGCGGTGTTCAATTCGGCAAAGACCATCGACGGCCAGTTGTCCAAGCTGATGGCGCAGTCGGGCGAGAACGTCGGCGCGGCGCGCAAATATTTCGCCATGCACGCGGCCTTATTCGCCATGCTGGTGCATGCGCAGGACATGGCGCTGGCCAAGCTCGACAGCCAATATTTACCCAAACTCGACGCCATCACCAAGGACGTCGCGGCTGCTCGCGCCAAGACAGCTGAACTCTTGCGCGCAGAAAACCGGCCTGATCAGAAGCGCGTGCTCGAAGCCAATCGCGAGAGCCAGCGCCTGGCCGACGATGCCGCCAAAGGTTATCGGCGGTATTTGTTGCAGCAGCGCGAACAGATCGCGCGCGCGCGTGCCCGCGCCACCCACGACCTGCGCATCGCCGACAACACGTACGAAACCGTCGAGGCCAGTTTCCAGTTGCGCAACCTGATGAAGGATTCGTCGCAGTCGTTCGAAGCCATCCAGAAACTCGAAGCGCCGACTTTCGAGCAGATCTTCAAGAACGAGGAACTCCGTCGCGAGTTCGAGAACCTGACCCGCAAGCTCGACGCGCCGTCGTCTTGAGTTGTAGCCGCGCGCGCTGTCACCAGACGAGGTTGCGCATGACAGCAACAGGCCGCGCGTCGTCGCCTGCGAGCAAGCGGCCCAGCTGTACCGTGTCGATACCTTCGCCCACGATAAGCTCATCGCGATGCAGGCCACCGGCGATGAAAAGTGAATCGACGCCGGCGATGGCTGCGGCCTTGACGTCGGTTCGGATCGCGTCGCCGATGCCGAGCACGCGGTCTTTGGCAACCGGGCTACCGCGCAGTTCGGCCGCCATTGCAAGCGCCGTCGAGTACGCGACAGGATGTGGCTTGCCGCCCCAGAAAACCTTTCCGCCGCGGCTTTCGTAAAGCGTCGCGACCGCACCGGCACACGGCAGCAGGTCGTGCCCGACATGCACCGCAAGGTCTGGATTGACGCACACGAACGGCAGCTTCAGTGCAAGCGCGCGCGAGAGCACTGGCAGGTAGTCTTCCGCCGTCTCGTTACGATCATCGACCAGCCCCGTGCACGCGACGGCGTCCGCCGCGCTTATGTCATCTGTGAGGCGCGGTACCGCATCGAAAAACGAAGCATCGCGCACGCGCGGTCCGATACCGAAAACGCTTGTGTAGCCGCAGTCCTTGATATGCCTGAGTGCGATGTCGCCGGACGCCACAATCGCATCGTACGTGTCGCGCCGCACGCCCTTGTCGGCCAACAGCTCGGCGACCGCAGGCCCGGTCATTGGCGCGTTCGACACCATGATCACCGTGCCGCCCTGGCCACGAAACCGCGGCAGGGCGTCGTTTGCGCCGGGATAGGCTTTGCGGCCGTCATGGACCACGCCCCACAGGTCGCACAGCAGCACGTCATAGCGCTGCAGCAGGTCTGCGGCGGAGGTAAGAATAGGGGGGATCGGCACGGTGCGTCGCTCTCGGTTGCGCTTGCGTCGGGGCGGGCGGCTGCTCATAACGGTGGCGGTCGCTCCTCCAGCGCCGCCTTTAGAGTGCTTCCGGAAAAGTGTGAAGCGGTTTTCCGATCGGAAGCACGATGGAATAGAGAGCCAGGGACGTTGCAGGTTGCAACTCAAACCGGAACGACCCTAAGCACACGGGATCGCCGATGCACCTTTCTTACGCGCAGAACCTCGAAGACTATCATTTGAACCTTATCTTCGCCGACCAGGCATACGGCACCTACGTCGATGTCGGCGGTGGCCATCCGGTGGCCGACAACGTGTCGTTCTACTTCTATCTCAAGGGTTGGCGCGGGCTGATCGTGGAGCCGCAACTGGCGCTCGCCACAGCCTATGCCGGCATCCGCCCGCGCGACCACGTCGTCTCCAGCCTCGCTGGCCGCGACGACGGACACATCGATTTCCACATCGTCGACGGCTTGCATGGCTTGTCGAGCGCGGTCAAAGCCAACGCCGAGAGCGCGCAGCAATATGGCGCGGGGTTCCGCACCGAACAGCGCGCCGTCAAACGCCTGTCGCGCCTGATCGACGAAGCGGGGCTTGGGGCAATCGATTTTCTCAAGATCGATGTCGAGGGCGCGGAGCCGGACGTGCTTGCCGGACTCGATCTAAAGCGCCATCGGCCCAAGATCATCCTCGTCGAAGCCGTCAATCCGCACGCTGCAGACGGCGACTGGGCGCAATGGGAACCGCTGCTGACCGACGCCGGCTACACATTTACGTTCTTTGACAACCTCAACCGGTTCTATGTCGCTCGCGAACATCAGGCGCTTGCCGCGAAGTTGCCAGCCGTGCCGACGCCCTGGCACGATATAGGCCACTTGTGGGATTGGGGCCGCGTGCTCGACAAGCCCGATCACCCCGATCGCGTGCTGGGAGAAACGCTGGCGCACGGATTAATGGCGATGTTGCCGACATTGCCGCAAGACACCATCCAGCGCCTCGTCGCAGCCGGCCTCGCGGCGCAAGGCAAAACGCTCGACGCTGGTATCGCTGCAGCTTTGCTTGGAACGGCCGAGTGGCCCGGCGCCGTCACGCCATCAGCCGCCGATATCGCAACGCTGGCCGCCAGCGACCGCTTCAAATCAGCCCTTGGCCGGATCGCCTGCATGTACGACGGCGGGCATTTGCAGACCTAGCGTGAAGCGAATTATGGTTCGACAAAGTTTCAGGGGATCACCATGGCAGCAGCCAAAACCACTTCCGAGATCGACTGGCACGCCGGTATTTTTCGCGCGCTGAAGGCCGCCGATATCCGGCAAATTCCATATGTACCAGATGCCGGTCACTCCGATCTGATCCGCAGCGCGCAGGCTGATCCGATCATGAAAGCCTATCCGCTGACCACGGAGGAAGAGGGCGTGGCTGCTGCTGCCGGCGCCTGGCTTGGCGGCGAACGTGCGGTGCTGCTGATGCAGTCGTCGGGGGCCGGCAATTGCATCAACATGCTGAGCCTGATCGCCGCGTGCCGGTTTCCGTTCCTGGCGCTGGTGACGATGCGCGGCGAATGGGCGGAGTTCAATCCGTGGCAAGTGCCGATGGGGCGCGCCACGCAGGGCGCATTCGAATTGATGGGCGTTTCAGTCCGCCGCGTGTCCGATACGGGGAAGGCCGAGACCGAGGTGGCGGCCGCCCTCGACGATGCGTTCCTTGGTGAACAGCCGGTTGCCGTGCTGTTCTCGCAAAGCCTGATCGGCCGTAAAACCTGGATCAAGTAAGCCATGACCACTCAAAACCAGGGCCACAATTCCGGCCACGTGCAAGGCACGCTCGACCGCCGCGCCGTCGTGCGCGCTATTTTGCACGACCGCAAAAAACTACTCGTCGTAACCGGCCTCGGCAGTTCGTCGTATGACGCGATGGCGGCGGGCGATGATCCGAGGACCTTCTTTCTGTGGGGTGCGATGGGAGGTGCTGCGATGGTCGGCATGGGACTGGCGCTGGCCCGGCCCGACGATCACGTCTGTGTCATTACCGGCGACGGCGAGCAGTTGATGGGCCTCGGCAGCCTCGCCACGATCGGCGCGCAGAAGGTCAAGAACCTGTCCGTCGTCGTGCTCGACAACAGCCACTACGGTGAAACCGGCATGCAGTCGAGCCACACCGGCCTCGGTGTCGATCTGGTCGGCATCGCGGCTGCCAGCGGCTTTTCATGGAGCGCGAGACTATCGGACATGGCGGGTGTGGATGCACTCCGACCTCGTCTGCACCGCGCCGACGGACCCGGGTTCGCATCCATCCAGATCGCCGCCGACGATCCGACGCGGGTGCTGCCGCCGCGCGACGGCGTGTTCCTCAAAACTCGCTTCCGCGAGACCCTTGGCCTCGGGCCGATCTGACCGAGGCAGCGCCCATGCAACGCCATCTGATCCTGTTCGACTGCGACGGCACGCTGATCGACAGCCAGCACGACATCGTCACGGCGATGAATCATGCGTTTACGTCGCAAGGGCTGACACCACCATCGCGGGCCGCGACGCTGAGCGTGATTGGCCTGTCGGTGCCTGAAGCCATTCGCAGTCTTGCGCCTGACGCACCTGACATCGTGCAAAGGCTGCTGGCCGATGATTTTCGCACCGGCGCGCCGGCACAACGCGTCGAGGGTGGCCGGGTCAATCCGCTCTATCCCGGCGCGCTCGAACTCATCACCGCTCTCGCCTCTCGCGATGACATCGTGCTTGGTGTCGCCACCGGGAAATCGCGGCGGGGCGTCGAGCGGCTCTTCGGCCAGCACGGCTGGCACCCCCACTTCGCCACCGTGCAGACCGCCGACACCAATCGCTCCAAGCCCGATCCCGACATGATCCACACCGCCATGGTCGAAACCGGCGTCGACGCCCAGCACACGCTGATGATCGGCGACACCAGTTTCGACATGGCGATGGCGCGCGCCGCTGCTGTGACGGCCGTCGGCGTGACGTGGGGCTATCATGCACATTCCGGCATTGTCGAAGCCGGCGCACATAAGGTCGTGCACACGTTCGACGAATTGCACGCGGCGATCGATTTTTTCGTCGCCGGTCGGAAACAACCGTCATCAGAAACGTGATCTCGCAAACGCGAGATCACGTGCATCGTCGCGTGGCGAATGTGCAGAGTTTATCTTGCCGCATGCGCGTGTCGGGCGCATGATCTGCGCTCCGGAAGCGTTGGGTTGTAGACGTCCTGACTTTGCACAATCGACAAGCCGAGGAGATGCAGCATGAACGTGAATGCGATCCTGAAGCAGAAAGGCCGCGAGGTCGAAACGATCAGACCTGAAACGACCTTGATGCAGGCGGCTGCTGTTTTAGCCAAGCACAGGATCGGCGCGGTCGTGGTGGTGGACGGTACCAACAAGGTGCAAGGCATCGTTTCCGAACGCGACATCATTCGCGTGCTGGCCAAAACCGGAAGCGACGTACTCGGACATCCCGTTTCCAGCGTCATGACGCGCAACGTCATTTCCTGCGGCGAGCACGACACCCTCGACCAGTTGATGGCCGCCATGACAACCGGCCGGTTTCGTCACCTGCCGGTCACGAAAAACGGAGAACTCGCGGGCATCGTGTCGATCGGCGACGTCGTCAAGTATCATCTGGCCGAGATCGAGATGGAAGCAAGCGCGATGAAGGATTACATCGCGCACACTTGAGCGGACATGCAACCGCGCCAAAACTGAGGCACGAATTGCGGAAGGGTTCGTCTCTAAGCTGTAGGTCGGGTCAAGCCACTTCGGCGCGACCCGACAGAGGTAACTCCGAGCTTGCTGAGTTGTGTTGCGCTGACACGCTTGACGCAACCTTTTCGCTTGGTGGGTTGCCAGCTCACCGGTTGACGTCAGCGTCGAGGTTCAGCGACGATAGCGCGATCGTCAGGCGGCAGGTCAGTCCGCGCGGCGCGTAGTTTAACGCCGCTTCGCCAGCGACCGAACTTGGTGCCATTCTTTCGACCACGGCAGTGCCGAAACCTTTGCGGGCAGGTGTTTGGACCACGGGTCCGCCGAGTTCTTCCCAGTTCAAAACCAACCACAGCTTATCGGCTGTCTTTTCAAAAGCCCAGGCCACGGTCACTACGCCGGTCGTGTTCGACCATGCCCCGAATTTGACCGCGTTGGTCGCCAATTCATGCAGCGCCATGCCGATGGCTTGGGCAGCCGTGGAGTTAAGATCGACGTGAGGACCGTCGACCACAAGACGAGGACTGTTGAGGTCGACGAACGGTGCCAACTGCCGGCGCACCAACAGCGACAACGTCGCGCCCTCCCAATTCTGATCGACCAGAATGTCATGCGAGGCCGCCAGGCCTTGAATGCGCTGCTCGAATCGGGCCTGGAATTCTTCCTTGGAAGCTGACGTCTGCATCGTCTGGCGTGCGATCGACTGAATAACCGCCAGCAAATTCTTGGCCCGATGCGACATCTCGCGCATGAGAAAACGCAAATGATCGGCAGCCTTCTTCTGTTCCGACACATCCGCCATGACGCTGACCATGCGCTGGCAGCTGCCGTCGGCCCCCCGGGCGAAGACTTCACCGCGGCCAGATAACCACCTGACGCTGCCGTCCCGTCGCACGACCCGATACTCGGCCGGAAAAGTATCTTGACTCTGCGAGAGTTTACGCAGTTGACGCATGATATGCCGGTCTTCGGGGTGGATGGCTGCAACAAGCTCGTCGCCGGCGCCACCGACGTGACCGATGCCGTTCGGCACCGAAACCCCGAACAGTTCCTGCGCCTCAGGGGACCATGTGCGCGTGCCGGCGATGAAATCTGTTTCCCAACTGGCCAGTCGGCCAACCGACAGTGCCGACTTATAGCGCGCCTCATTCTCGCGGATCGTCAATTCGAGAAGCTTACGCTCGGTCACATCCCGGGTCACGCCGACAGATCGTGTCGCCCTTCCCTCGGAATCGTAAAAAAACTGTCCGTTCGAGCGCATCCACCGCACCGCGCCCGTGTCCGCCTTGAGAATACGATATTCAGAAACACCTGTCGTACGATCAAGGCGCGCTGCTTCGCTCTCCGCCAAAGTGGGTGCAAGATCATCGGGATGCACCCGCGCCACCCACTGTTCGTGCGTCGCCGACATATCGGCATTCATGGGGTACCCCAGCAGGGCGAACATATTGGGCGACCAGATTGCAACGCCGCTGGTCAGATCCAAGTCCCAAGTGGCGAAACTGCCGGCTTCCAACGCCAACCGCTGCCGCTCCTCACTGGCCCGCAACTTCTGCTCATCCAATTTTCGCTGAGCGGCAATGGCACTGGTATATTCGAATACTTTTGCAGTCTCGGCAAACTCCGAGATTGGATAATTCATAGGGACGACGTCTCGTCCGTCGACAACATCGAGCGCCGCCGTGCGCAGTTGGTGGGCGGCGGTGCCAATCCATTGCGACAGGAGATAGGCCAGTGCCAGGCTCATTGCCGTGAGACCAAGGCCAGCGAGCGCGACAAACCGGTACACCCGATACAGTGGCGCGTTCAAAATCTGCTCGGGAACGGCAACGAAAACTGTCCAACCCGTCGTCTGAGAGCGCAAGAAGGCGTTCGATGTTTTAATGCCCTCCATCGAAAGATTGTCGAACGTACCGGTCTTTTCGGACGCCGTCGCCGCCGCCACCGCTTCAGGGCGCGCCAGGCGCCCCGCGAACTGATCAAACCCGACGTTGCGCGCCAACAGCCGCCCCTGACCGTCGACGATCGCTGCGCGCCATTGAGGTCGCAGTTCCGATTCGCTGAACAGGCTGTTCAATCGCTCGACGCTCATCACGGCCACCAGCGCACGGCCCGGCCCGGCTCCGCCCGTAACGGGAACACTGACGGCGAACGTCGGTTCGCTATCTCCGATAGCGTCGATCAGCCCAGACACCTGGATTTTACCGGTCGAAATCTGACTGGGATTGCGGGCAACCGTATCCAGCCAACGCATGTCGGCAGGTTTGGATGACAGCAGCACCTGGCCGCCAGCATCAACGAGTGCGAGCATCTCGCCATGAGGAAGCGCGGCAGCCAGATGCTGACGAAACACCTCGAGCTGACCCAATCGAAGGGCGGGTGAAACAGCCAGAACGCGCAACGTACTTTCTATGCTTTCGATCTCGCGATCGACGAGCAACGACACATTGCTGAGGACATCCGAGCGCTGAGCTTCGATGATATGGCGCTCGGAGCGCGCAAAATTAACAGCTAACAGCAAAGCCAAAGCAAGCAACGGGATGAGAACCGCGACGACCAGCGCATTCAGATAGTTTCTGATTCCTCCAGCCACACGCCACCCTTCTTGCAGGGTCGACGGCGGCGCGACCTTGAGCAACAGCATCACCGATTTCAACGATCTGGATAATTTGCGATCTGATAACGAATGGAAGCGGAAAAGCGTTCTCTAAAATCGCTGGAACGCAAGCCACACGTCCGCGATTATTGCGACAGTCAGCAGAACCCACAATAGGCTTCGAGACGCAACGGAATAGAACCGAATGCGCAGGTCACGAACCCCAACCGAGCGTATAGGCTACACGATGCGACGGCAAATTCCACTTCCATCATGGGCCCGACCGCGACGCAGGGCTGCGCACAAAATCCGCGACAAATCAGCAGTTTGTGTCTAATGTGCTGAGAGCGAAGTTTGATGCATGCCGAGAGATCATCGATTTTCGTCGTCGATAAGGGCGCTGGCTTTGACACTCGTGTGGTTTTCCATTCTCATGAGTCGCCATATTTGCACGAGTTCGTAAACTCTCACGGGTAATGACTTTCTGATGGGGGTTCATCCGCAGTCACCGCCGCTGATTTTTCTACGAGGTTGTTTATGAACCTAAGCCTCAAAGGCTTGTTCAAGGTTGTGGGTTACGGCTTTCTGGCCGGCGGCGGGGAAGCAGCGGAGCTAATCGCTGCACATGACTGGGAACATACATCGCTCGGCCCGATCGCCGGGTGGCCGGGATGCCTCAAGACAGCGGTTTCAATCGTGCTGCGCTCCAATGTGCCGATCGTGATGCTGTGGGGCCCGGACGGCGTCATGCTCTACAACGATGCCTATGCGGTGTTTGCTGGCGGTCGGCACCCGCACTTGCTTGGCTCCAAGGTTCGCGAAGGCTGGCCGGAGGTTGCAGCCTTCAACGACAATGTCATGAAAACCTGCCTGGGCGGCGAAGCGCTGGCCTATCGCGATCAGGAACTGACACTGTATCGGTCCGGAACCGCCGAACAGGTTTGGATGAACCTCGATTATTCGCCAGTATTGGACGAGGCGGGGCTGCCGGCCGGGGTTATCGCTATCGTCGTCGAAACGACTGCGAAAGTTGCGGCGGAGCGCTGGCTCGCCAGTGAACGCGATCGGCAGCGGCAGATGTTCGATCAGGCGCCCGGTTTTATCGCGATGACGGCCGGCCCAGACCACGTCTTCGAACTGACCAACGCCGCTTACATGCAGCTTGTCGGTCATCGCGAGATTTTGGGATTGCCGGCCCGCGCCGCGCTGCCGGAAATGACCGGGCAATCGTTTCTGGAAAACCTCGATACGGTTTTTGCCAGCGGTCAACCCTTCGTCGGCAAATCCTTGCCCCTGGACGCCCAGCGCACCCCGGGTGCGCCCAAAGAACAACGGCTGCTGGATCTCATCTATCAGCCGGTCCGCGATCCCGCCGGTCACGTGATCGGAATTTTTGCTCAAGGCCAGGACGTGACCGACCGCGTCGTATCCGAAGAAGCTCTGCGACGCAGTGAGAACCAATTCCGCACGTTCACCGAAGCCGTGCCTAATCATGTATGGGCGGCCGACTCGGAGGGTGTGTTGACCTGGCTGAACAATCGCGTCCTGGAGTACACGGGGCTGCCGGAGCCCGAATTGCTCGGCGACAAATGGGCCGGCATCGTGCATGCCGATGATCTGCAAGCGACGATGGAAACCTGGCAGGAGGCAATCGCCAGCGGCAGCACGTATGAGACTGAGTTCCGCTTGCGGCGTCGCGATGGCAAGTATCGCTGGCACATCGCCCGAGCCATCGCTGTCCGCAACGCCGAGGGCGCGATCGCGCAATGGATCGGCACCAATACCGATATCGATGATCAGAAGCGGGCGGAAACGGCCCTGCGAGAAAGTGAGCGCCGACTGCAATTGTCGCAGAAAGCGGCCGGGATCGCGTCACTCGAACTCGATATCGCGAGTGGGACGGTGGTGGGGGCGGAAGGCTTCTTCGAACTCTGGGGATTGGGGCACCGTGACAGCGTTCACATTTCGGTGCTCGAAAACCTCGTGATCCCCGAAGACCGCGCGGTGCGCTCAAATCCCGAGTCGCGCAAGAACGGAACTGCGGAAACGTCGGTCGAATATCGCATCCACCGGGCTGACACCGGCGAGCAGCGCTGGCTGTCGCGAAGCATCGAATTCGTGCGCGACGGGGCCGGCAAACCCATCACCATGTTCGGCGTCATGCAAGATGTGACAGAGCGCCGCGAGGCGCAGTCACGCCAGCAATTGCTGACCTATGAACTAGAACATCGGATCAAGAATATCTTGTCGATGGTTACCGCCATTGCGTCACAGACGTTCCGCAACACCGATATCAATATCGCCCGGGACGCCTTTCTCGAGCGGCTGCAGGCGTTGGCAAAAGCGCATGATATTTTGAACGACACCAGGTGGACGAACGCCTCCATGCGTCAGGTGATCGAAAGCACGATGGCCGCCTTACCTCAAGACCAGATCAGGATTACTGGCCCGGCGCTGTCGATCAATCCGAAAATGGCGTTGTCGCTGTCGCTGGCGGTCAACGAGCTGGCAACCAACGCCATGAAATATGGTGCGCTGTCGACCGCCAATGGAACCGTGACGATCGCTTGGAGTTTGTACCCTGCCGAGGCGGGGGGTGAGCCAAAACTGATCTGGCGGTGGACCGAGCATGGCGGTCCGCCGGTGATACCTCCCAAGCATCGGGGATTCGGCAGTCTGCTGCTCGAACGTGTATTCGGCGTCGATTTCGGTGGATCGTCGAGGATCGAATATCGTAGCGAGGGCGTTGAATGTAGTCTTGTCGCTCCACCACCGCTGCAATTCAGCGACCGCTGAGTAAGGATTGATTTGCCCCACCTTCTTGCAAGCGTATTGGTGGTTGAAGATGAAGCGCTATTGTTGATGGCCATAGCTGACGAATTGCGCGATGAGGGTTTTGTCGTTCACGAGGCTTCGAATGCCGATAAAGCAATCAAATTGCTTGAGGCGCACGATACTATAAGTGTCATTTTTACAGACGTAGACATGCCCGGTTCGATGGACGGCATAAAGCTTTCAGCGGCCGTGCGTCGCCGCTGGCCGCCGGTTAAAATCATCGTGACGTCGGGGAAAACCATTCCGCAACTTGGTGCGCTGCCGCCTGATGGCGTGTTCATGCCGAAGCCGTACATGTCATCGCACGTCGTCAAGACGATACGAGCGCTGCTCAACGCTTAATCGCCCAACGACCGGCGCGCAGCCTCAACTCATTTGCTGTCGGCGTG
>JANXYD010000292.1 GCA_025350265.1 Hyphomicrobiaceae bacterium
GGCGCGCTCGTCCTCATTCAACTGTCCGTCGAGATCGAACGGATCGGTCCAGTCGTAAGGGATGCTGGGAGCAGATTTGGCGGCGCTGGGGGTTGTGTCTTGCATGGTGATATCCTGGGCGAAAATCGGGGCTGTGATGGCGTGGTCACAAACTATCACCAACGCTTCCATCGTGTAAGACCTGCGTCTAGCGGTTCGCTTCGCGAGTAGGGCTTCCGCCCTGCACCCGACCGGAGGGACGCCCTCCGGATCGCCCGTCTTTTTTTGGATACAAATAAAGAGGGGGGTTCGGGGGACACGTCCCCCGAGTGGGTCATAGGGCCACAGCCCTATTTGCGCAGCGATCACGCCATCCGCGACACATGCAGCGGTGGCGTCCGCCCAGCCCACGGCATCGCCTGCTCAAGTGCTGTTGCAAGCTGCAGCACGACATGCTCGTCGGCGGGTTTGGCGGCCAGTTGCACGCCGATCGGCAACCCCGACGAATGCATGGCCAGCGGCAGCGATATCGCCGGCGTGCCCATGATGTTGTGCGGCAGCGTATATTGAACGGCGGGCGCGAACATTTCGGACGTAAAGTTCTCGATTGTCACGCCCGGCTTCGACAAGTGATAGGTGCCCCAAGGCGGCGCCACGATCGCCGTCGTCGGCGACAACCAGATATCGTTGCTGGCATAGAACTGCGCGCCGCGACGGCGGGCGACGTTGGCGGCAGCGAGCGCGGTCATGAAGCGTGCCGGCGTGATTGATTTCGACCATTCATAGATCATGTGCATCTGTGGTTCGAGCGTGTCCGCGCTGGGCTTGCGGCCGGTCTTGCGACCATAACCGTCGAGCCGTTCGTTGAAGGCGAAGAAGAACAGCTCGTTGATGGTCTCCATCGTTTCGAGCCCGCCCATATCGACGTCGCACACGTCGACATGGTGGCCCATGTCGGCCAACGTCTTAGCCGTCGCCTCGACGGCGGCGCGCACTTCCGGATCGGTGGTCACTCCGAAGATCGGGTTGAGCACGATGCCGACACGCAGTTTGCTTGCCGTCTTCTTGGCAAGCGTGGCGTAGCTTTCCGCCGGCTTCGGGATGATGAAGGGATCGCCGATCTGCGGATGCGACAGGCAGTCGAGCATGGCGGCGGTATCACGCACGGACTTGGTCTGCACAAGATTCGCTGAGAACCCGAGCCCGCCCTCATCGACCGTCGGCCCGACCGACACGCGCCCGCGCGACGGTTTCAGTCCAACACCGCCGCACCAGCTTGCGGGAATGCGAATGGAGCCGCCGATGTCGGAGCCGTGCGCGATCGGCACCATGCCCGAAATCACTGCAGCCTGCGCCCCCCCCGACGACCCACCGGCAGAGTAGCCCTGCTTCCACGGATTGGACGTGTTGCCATAAAAACGTGTCTCGGTGGTCGGCGACATCGAATATTCCGGTGCCTTGGAGCGGCCGAGAATGTTGACGCCCGACGCCCGCAACTGCGTCGCCAGGTAGCTGTCGGTTTCGCCGATCATGCCGGCGCAGAGGGCGGACGCGTATTCGATCTTGCGGCCCTTCTCGTGGCCGAACACGTCTTTCATCAGGAACGGCACGCCGCGGAAGGCCCCGTCCCCCAGCGTCTTTTCGTCGAGTCCGCCGATGCGGTCGGCATAGGTTTCGCAGACCGCACCGAGCTTGGGATTGGCGAGTTCGATTGCCGCAGCAGCCGTGGTGGCGAGTTCTTTTGGCGTCACTTTTTTTTGGGCCACAAGTTCGGCCAGGCCGAGGGCATCGAAGGCCGCATATTCAGCAATTTTCATGGAGCATCTCCCGGGGAGGCATTAAAACCGCACAGTGCTTTGCCCCCACCGCCAAGGCAAGCCCGGTTCGTGCAGTCGTGATTTACAACTGCAACCGCCCGCAGCCCCTCCCGGACCGCGACGTCCTCGCGTCGCAGACCGGCCTCACCGCTGATTCAGACGGTCCATGGCCCGCACCGACCGGCGACGATGCGAGCAAAGTGCGGGACATGCGATCGGGGGCCACTGCTCACACCAGCTTCTTCAGTTCCGCCTTGAACTCGGCTGCCAGATCGGGGCGTTGCAACGCATACGCCACGTTCGCTGTCAGCCAGCCGATCTTGGAGCCGCAGTCGTAGATTTCGCCGTCGAAGCGAACGGCATGGAACGGCTGATCTTTTTTGGCAGCCAGCTTGATCATCGCATCTGTCAGTTGGATTTCGCCGCCCGCACCGCGTTCCTGCTCGGCCAGCAGCGCGAAAATCTCCGGCTGCAGAATATAGCGACCGGTGATGTGCAGGTTCGACGGTGCGGTGCCGCGCGGCGGCTTCTCGATCATTTGCGTGATCGCCGACACCTTGGCCTTTGCATCCGTCACGCCACAGATGCCGTAGAGATGCGCCTGATCGTCGGGCACTGGCTTGACTGCGACGTGATTGCCGCCGTGTTCCTCGTACGCGCGGATCATCTCGGCGAGGCACGGCTCTCGGCCCTGGTGCAGCATGTCCGGTAGCAGCAACGCGAACGGCGCGTCGCCGACCAGTTCGCGCGCACACCACACCGCATGACCGAGGCCGAGCGGCGACTGTTGGCGGGTAAAAGCGGCTTGCCCGGCTTGCGGCAGGTCGCGGTTGAGCGCTTCGAGTTCGCTTTTCTTTCCGCGCGTTTCGAGCGTGTTTTCAAGTTCGAACTGGCTGTCGAAATGGTCTTCGATGACGCCCTTGTTGCGTCCGGTGACGAAGATGAAGAATTCGATGCCGGCCGCGCGCGCCTCGTCGACCGCATGTTGGATCACCGGCCGGTCGACCACCGTCAGCATTTCCTTGGGCATGGCCTTGGTGGCCGGCAGAAAGCGGGTGCCGAGGCCCGCGACGGGGAAAACGGCGGTGCGAATTTTGCGGGGTTTGCTTCCAGAAACCGACATGGACAATGTTCCTAAGGGGTAAAACCGAGGGCAGCCATGGCACCGGCGAAAGCCATGTTCGAAATCTCTTGGGGAGCGGAGAGGTTCCCATCGCGGCGATGTGTGTGCAGGCTCCGCATAAACTGCTAAGCGGTCGCGGGGCAAGGGGGCGAATGCACCTTGTCGAGCACATGATGAACACCACGAGCGCGGACGAGGGCGAAATGAGCATTCTGGTTACCGGCGGTTGCGGCTACATCGGCAGCCACATGGTCTACGAACTGACCGATGCCGGGCACGACGTGGTGGTGCTCGACAACCTGACGACGGGCTTCAAATGGGCCTTGCCGCCTTCGGCCAAGCTGGTGGTGGGTGACATCGGCGATATCGAGTTGGCGCAGTCGGTCATTCAGCGCCACGGCGTCGCAGCCATTATCCATTTCGCCGGTTCGATCGTGGTGCCGGAATCGGTGGCCGATCCTCTCGGTTACTATCTCAACAACACCGTCAAATCGCGCGCACTGATGGAGGCGGCCGTAAAGAGCGGCATCAAGCATTTCATTTTCTCGTCGACGGCTGCGGTCTACGGCATGGCCAAGGAAATGCCGGTGCGTGAAACCACGCTGGTGCAGCCGATGTCGCCCTACGGATCGTCGAAACTGATGACTGAGATCATGCTGCGCGACACGTCGCTGGCGCATGATTTCCGTTACGTGGCGTTGCGTTACTTTAACGTGGCAGGCGCTGATCCCAAGGGCCGCACCGGCCAGTCCACCAAGGGCGCGACGCATCTGATCAAGGTCGCCTGCGAGACCGCGCTCGGTAAGCGCGCGGGGATGGAGGTGTTCGGCACCGACTACGATACGCCAGATGGTACATGCGTGCGCGACTATATTCACGTCAAGG
>JANXYD010000332.1 GCA_025350265.1 Hyphomicrobiaceae bacterium
CCGAAGGTGCTGATACCCTAGAGGTTGATGGTGCGCCGATCTGGCAAACAGGCTGACATGACGCGCCGCGCAGGCATTGCGCGGGCCATTGCCGTTGCCGATGCCGAACTTCATCTGATTACAAAGGTTTTGCTGGCGTCCGGCTTTCTGCTGACGACGCTGCTGGCACTGCTTCTTATCAACCCCTGAGCCATTTGTGGTTCTGCCATCGCAGGACGGGCGCTCAGGGGATCGAAGCCAGCCACCCCATCCGATCATGCAGCGCCTGGGCCCACTCACTGTCGCGCCGCCGCGCTGCCAGCAGCAGGACATTTTCCATGTCGAAGACACCTCCATCCATGTCGAAAACGCCTTCCGAATCCGCAGCCGCATCCAAGGCCGCAGCCATTGCTGCCACCCGCTCAGCCGCACAGTTGATCACGCCCGACAAGGTCGTCATTTTCGACACCACGTTGCGGGACGGTGAGCAATGCCCGGGCGCGACGATGACCTTCGAGGAAAAACTCGAAGTCGCCGATTTCCTCGAGGAGATGGGGGTGGACATCATCGAGGCCGGTTTTCCAATCGCGTCGGACGGCGATTTCGAGGCGGTGTCGGCCATCGCCAAGCGACTGAAGAAGGCGGTGGTGTGCGGATTGTCGCGCGCCGGCATGAAGGACATCGACCGGGCGGGCGAGGCGGTCAAGCACGCGGCCCGGCCACGCATCCACACGTTCATCTCGACATCGTCGATCCACATCAAGCACAAGCTGATGAAAACCGAGGACGAAGTGCTCGGCATGATCGCCGATCAGGTCAAGCGCGCGCGCAACTGGTGCGATGACGTCGAATGGAGCGCCGAGGACGCAACCCGCACCGATATTGAATATCTCATCCGCTGCGTCGATACCGCGATCAAGGCCGGCGCAACCACGATCAATCTGCCCGATACGGTAGGGTATGCGACGCCGGAAGAATATTATCAGATGTTCCATACGGTGCGTCAGCGGGTCGCCAATTCCGACAAGGCGGTGTTCTCGGTGCACTGCCACAACGATCTCGGTATGGCGGTGGCTAATTCACTGGCCGGCTTGCGCGGCGGTGCGCGCCAGATCGAATGCACGATCAACGGCATCGGTGAGCGGGCCGGCAACGCAGCGCTCGAAGAGGTGGTGGTGGCGATCAAGACGCGGTCGGACGTGCTGCCCTATGTAACCGGTATCAAGCACGAGATGCTCAATCGCGCGTCGCGGCTGGTGTCGGCGGTGACCTCGTTTCCGGTGCAGTACAACAAGGCCATCGTCGGCCGCAACGCGTTCGCGCACGAGAGCGGCATCCACCAGGACGGCATGATCAAGAACGCCACCACCTATGAAATCATGACGCCCGAGTCGGTCGGTGTGTCGAAGACGTCGCTGGTGATGGGCAAGCACTCCGGCCGCAATGCCTTCAAGTCGAAGCTGAAGGACATGGGTTACGAGTTGGGCGAGAACGCGCTCGAAGATGCGTTCAGCCGCTTCAAGACGTTGACCGATCGAAAGAAGCACGTTTACGACGAGGATATCGAGGCGCTGGTGGACGAGAATATCGCCTCCGGCCACGATCGAACGAAGGTGGTAGCGTTGACCGTCATCGCCGGCACGATGGGCCCGCAGTCGGCGACGCTGACGCTCGACATCGAGGGACACCATCACACCACGCAGTCGACCGGCAACGGCCCCGTCGATGCGATCTTCAATGCCATCAAGAAGCTGGTGCCACATGACGCCAAGCTTGAATTGTATCAGGTGCACGCGGTGACCGAAGGTACGGATGCCCAGGCCGAAGTGTCGGTCAGGCTTTCGGAGGCCATTGAAGGTAAGAGCGTCACCGCCAAAGCAGCCGATCCCGACACCCTGGTGGCCAGTGCGAAGGCCTATGTGATGGCGCTCAACAAACTGATGTCGAAACGCGGGCGGCTGCATTCACAGGCGACAGGTTAAGCGCCGGGCGGCGTCTCAGATCCCCTTTCCGCCCGGCGGAGAGGGGATTTTTTAACGCTGTTTGAGATACATAGGAGCGCGAGAGCACCTCACATCACCAAATGCGGCGCTCGTGCGTTAGTCTGTCAGTCCGCTTTGGACCGGCTCGAACCGTGTGTCGGGAAACAATATGCACAACAAACTCATGGCGGCGCTGTGCGCAGCCCTTGCTACCATCGGCATGGCAATCGCAGCCCCGGCGCAGGCGCAATCGTGGAGCGAGGCTAACACGCCCGGGTTCTTCGGCGGCTATGGCCACTTCGGCGGCTACTACGATACCTTCGGCGATTTCGGCGGGCATTCGACTTATAACGGATACGTTCGCACCGAGGGCTATCGGAGCCAAACCGCCACCCTTTTGACGGTGCCGTTGCAACGCCGCACGCCAACGACCAAACGCCGGCATGCGCAGCTTGCAGCCGCGGTTGCGGACTGCGGCGCACTGAAACGGCGCGCGCGCGAAACCGGCCAGCGCAAATGGAAACTGCGTTACGACGCCTGTCGACGCGACGCTTGAGCGACTGAGTTTGCCGGAGCGTATCGGCAAGTTGCGCCGTGCCCTTTCGGCCACTGTTTGGCAATCGCGGACGAGGAATACTTCAATCTTATTATTGGCTTGGCGTGTTTCGTCCGGTGCTGTAAAGACTCCTGGCTGGGGTCGCGCGGACCACTTGGGTGGTGCGGCGGTCGCCGAACTCGGT
>JANXYD010000393.1 GCA_025350265.1 Hyphomicrobiaceae bacterium
AGACGAACGCGCAGTTCTCCGCCATGCGCAAGGGTGCGCTGGACATGTCGTTTTATCCGTTTCCCTACGCGGGCGGCGAAATCCACGCCTGTAATCTCGGGCTGATGCCGTGCCTCGTCACCAGCTATGAGCAGGGCACGAAATGGAAAAACGCCGCGATCGGTAAGTCGCTCAACAAAATCATGGAAGACAAGGGAATCAAGATGATTTCCTGGGTGTGGCAAGCGGGTGGAGCTGCCGCGCGCGGCAAGCCGGTATCGTCGCCGGACGACGTCAAGGGACTCAAGATCCGTGGCGGCAGCCGCGAAATGGATCTGATGTTCGGCGCGGCCGGCGCGCAAGTTTCGACCATGCTTTCGAACGAAATCTACATCGGCATGCAGACCGGGTCGCTCGACGTCGCGGTGACGTCGTCGACGAGCTTGATCTCGTTCCGCCTTGAGGAGCTGGCCAAGTCGTTAACGACGGCACGCAAGGGATCGTTCTGGTTCATGCTGGAACCGTTGATGATGTCGAAGGCGATCTTCGACGGGTTGCCAGCCGATCAGCAGAAGGCCATCGTCGACGTTGGCGTCGAGCTCGAAGCCTGGGGGATGGGTGAATCGCAGAAGGACGATGCGGCAGTCGCCAAGGTCTATGCCGACAAGGGTGTCGCCGTCGCCGATTTTTCGGATGCCAATCTCGCTGCCTGGCGCAAGATTGCCGAAGAGAGCGCTTGGAAAGACTTCGCGGCCAAGAGCACGGAGTCGGCCGAACTGCTCAAGCTGGCGCGTGCGGTGGGATGACGGTTGCTCCGCTACGGTCGTTCCGGTTTTTGTTGAATTGTGGAACGACCCGAGCACTTTGTTTTGTCGTGCATCTTGTCGGAAAACCGCTCACACCCCGGATCTCGTCCGGGGCATGCTTTATCCGGAAGCACTCTAGCATCCTAGGCGTCCATGCGGAACATAGCTACGCCAAGATGTGCCTCAAAGCCTGTGTGCTGCATGGTCCTGGGCATAAGCTCAGGATGTCAACGGTCGGTGGCGCGCGATGATGGACCCGCACAAAAAGTGTGGGGCGCTGCGATATTCGAATTCGTAACGGAGTAACCGCATGGCCGGTGGCATTGGGCATGATGCGATTTTAGCGGGGCCGGATGCGGTTCCAGAAGTGGCCGAGCGTGGCATCGCCAGGGTATTTACGGGCCTTGCCGATCTGATGTTCAAAATATCGGCTGTCGCGCTGATCGTCGCTGCCATCGTGCTGACGGGCGGGGTCATCTACAGCCACATGACGCATCGTGGCGTCGAGTGGCAGGACGAGGTGACGATCTACCTCATCGCAGGCGCGATCTTCCTGTCTGCTGCGTCGGTGCAAGCGCGGCGTGGGCATATCGGCATTGAAGTGCTGGATCATCTGTTGTCGCCGCGCGTCAACGCGGTTCGGCGCGCAATCATCGATGCGCTGGTATTCGGCTTTTGCCTGTTCTTCGCCTGGAAGGCGGGGGGGCTGCTGGCCGAGGCCTGGATCGAGGGGCAGACATCGCAATCGTCGTGGGGACCGCCGTTGTGGGTGCCCTATACCGTGCTGACGATCGGCATGGTGTTGTTGGCACTGCAGGTCGGGTTTCAAGTCGGGCAGCGGTCGATCATCACGCTTGGGCTGGTGCTGACAGCCGTCGCCGCACTCATCGTGTGGCAGCGACCACCCGGTGTTCTGGTGGCGGGGCTGGCGCAGTGGCAGATCAGCGTCGCTTATTGTATCGCGACCTTGGTCATGATGTTTTCGGGCATGCCGATCGCGTTCGCGCTCGGCATCGTGGCGCTGACGTTCATGACGCTGTTCATGCCGGCGGCTTCCGTCGACACGATCGCACAGAATTTTTACGAAGAAATTTCCAACGTCATCATCCTTGCGATTCCGCTGTTCATTCTAAAGGGCGCGGCGATCGGGCGGTCGAACGCAGGCAAGGATTTATACTCGGCGCTGCATGCGTGGCTGCATCGGATCCCCGGTGGGCTGGGTGTCGCCAATACGATCGCTTGCGGCCTGTTCGCGGCGATGGCCGGGTCATCGCCGGCAACGTGCTCGGCGATCGGATCGGCCGGTATTCCGGAAATGCGGGCGCGTGGCTATTCGGGTGGGTTTGCAGCCGGAATTATCGCTGCTGGCGGCACGCTCGGCATCCTGCTGCCGCCGTCGGTCACCATGCTGCTCTATGCGGTGGCTGCCGAAGTGTCGCTCGGCAAGCTGTTTTTGGCCGGCATCGGGCCGGGGTTGGTACTGATCACCTTCTTTGCGGTCTACTCGATGTGGCGCTATCGCTTCGAGCATCGGCAGGCGATCGCGGCGCATGCGAGTGGCGGCGTCAAGTCGGCGATGCTGTCAGACGAAACCTACACCTTGCGCCAGAAGATCGGCATGATCGTGTGGGTTGCTCCATTCGTGTCGATCCTGGCCGGCGTGATGGTTGTGCTTTATGCGGGCTGGGCTACGCCATCGGAAACGGCGGGAGTCGGCGCGGTGCTGGCGCTCGTCGTCATTTCTGCCATGTACGGCATCTGGCGGCCGTCGAAGATCATGCCGATTTTAACCGGCACGCTGCGTGAAAGCACGATGCTGCTGATGATCATCGGCATGTCGCTGCTCTATGCGTACGTCATGAGCTATCTGCAGATTTCACAATCGACGGCGAATTGGGTGATCGCGCTGGGGCTGTCGAAGTGGGTACTGCTGGCAGCTGTGCTGGGGTTCGTGATCGTGCTCGGGTTCTTCCTGCCGCCGGTGTCGATCATTCTGATGACCGCGCCGATCGTGTTGCCGCCGTTGCGGGCCGCCGGATTCGATCTCATCTGGTTCGGCGTGGTGATGACCATCGTCATGGAGATGGGGCTGATCCATCCGCCGGTCGGGCTCAACATTTTCGTCATCAAGAATATCGCGCCGGATATTCCCTTGTCCGACATCATCTGGGGCACGCTGCCGTTCGTGGTGCTAATGGCCATCGCCGTGTTGATCTGCTGCCTCGTGCCGGACATCGTCACGTGGCTGCCGAGTGTGCTGATCAAGTGAGCCCGAACGCTCATCTTTGCTGCACTTCAAGCTGTCGTGCCAGATAGCGGGGCGTCTACCGCGCCTTGAGAGGCGTGTGCGTAGTCGCTAAGATATAACTGTCTGAAAGTGGAGCACGCACCTATCCGGCAGCAACCACCCGCTCACAGTCGCTACCGTTGGCCTCAAACAGGAGCATAGCCCATGGCGCTGTCCAAGCCGGTGATCACCGACCTCTACGCAGAACTTGTGGCGCTACCGGCAAACATGGTTGGCGAGATAATCTCCGGTACGCTCTACGCCCATCCGAGACCTGCGCGACCGCATGGCCGCGCCTCCTCCAGCCTTACCGCAGAGCTTTTCACTCCTTTTGATCGGGGGCGCGGCGGCCCCGGCGGGTGGATTTTTATAGCCGAACACGAATTGCATCTAGGAGCGCACATCGTTGTGCCCGACATTTCCGGTTGGACGGTCGCGCGCTATCCTGCACACGAGACCACTTCGTTCTCAGTTGTGCCACCGGACTGGCTTTGTGAAGTTACATCGCCATCGACCAAACGGATTGATCGCTTCCAAAAGCTGCCGATATACGCCGAGTACGGCGTAAAACATTGCTGGTACGTCGATCCGCTTGAGAAGACGCTCGAGGTCTTCATTCTTTCGGACAGCGTCTACACGCTCGGTCCGGCCTTCGCCGACAACGCTCAGGTAACCGCGCCGCCCTTCGAGGCCCATACCTTCGACCTCGATGTGTTGTGGGAGCGGGGCAATCCGCCTGAAGCGGAAAGGTGATCTACGCTTCATCGTTACCCATTGCCCGGATAATTCGGGGCTTCGCGCGTGATGGTGACGCCGTGGGTATGGCTTTCGCGCATGGCGGCGGGGGAGATGCGGACGAACTTGGCGCGCTCCTTGAGATCGTCGAGATCGTGTGCGCCGACGTAGCCCATGCCGGCGCGCAGGCCGCCCACCAACTGATGCAGCACCGCATCGACCGCACCCTTGTAGGGTACCTGGCCCTCGATGCCTTCGGGCACCAGCTTCAAGCTGTCGCGGACTTCGGCCTGGAAATAGCGGTCGGCCGAGCCGCGCGCCATGGCCCCGACCGAGCCCATGCCGCGATAGGATTTATAGGTGCGGCCTTGGTAGAGATAGGTTTCGCCGGGGCTTTCGTCGGTGCCGGCCAGCAGCGAGCCGATCATCACCGTGCTGGCGCCCGCCGCCAACGCCTTGACCATGTCGCCGGAGAACTTGATGCCGCCGTCGGCGATGATCGGGATATTCTGTTTTTGTGCCTCCTCGGCGGCGTCGAGCACGGCGGTCAGTTGCGGCACGCCGACGCCGGCAACGATGCGGGTGGTGCAGATGGAGCCCGGTCCTATGCCGACCTTGATGCAATCGGCGCCAGCGTCGATCAGCGCCTTGGTGCCGTCGGCGGTCGCCACGTTGCCGGCGATCACTTGCACCCGGTTCGACAGGTTCTTGATGCGGGTAACGGCTTTCAATACACCGGCCGAATGTCCGTGCGCGGTGTCGACGACAACCACGTCGACGCCGGCGGCGATCAACCGCTCGGCGCGTTCAAAGCCATCAGGGCCGACGCTGGTGGCTGCCGCGCAGCGCAGGCGTTGTTGATCGTCGACGCAGGCGTTGGGGTGGCGATGCGCCTTCTCGATGTCCTTGACGGTGATGAGGCCGATGCAGCGATAGTTGGCGTCGACGACAAGCAGCTTTTCGATGCGGTTCAGATGCAGCAGGCGCTTGGCTTCCTCGCGCTCGACGCCTTCACGCACGGTGATAAGCTTGTCCTTGGTCATCAGTTCGGCGACGGGCTGGTTGTGGTTGGTGGCAAAGCGGACGTCGCGGTTGGTGACGATGCCGACGAGGCGGCCGTTCCTCCCGCTTTCCACGACTGGAATGCCGGAGATATTGTGGACGTCCATCAGCTTCAACGCGTCGGCGAGCGGGGCATCAGGCGCGATGGTGATCGGGTTGATGACCATGCCGGAGACGAAGCGCTTGACCATGCCGACCTGTTCGGCTTGCACCGCCGGATCGAGATTGCGGTGGATGACGCCGATGCCGCCAGCCTGTGCCATGGCGATCGCCAGACGGCCCTCGGTGACGGTATCCATCGCCGAGGACACAATGGGTATGTTGAGCGTGATTTCCTTCGTCAGGCGCGCTGAAACGTTGACCTGGGCCGGCAGAATATCGGATGCGCGCGGCACCAGCAGCACATCGTCGAAGGTCAGTCCGACCGCGCTTTCATCAAGTACGGGACGCTTGGCCATGGTGCTCTCCTCGGGCGCGGACGTGTGCAACCGATGCGCTGTGGATGACGGAAGGCGCGCTTCGGCTCTGGACGAGAGCGAAACGTTGTCGGGCAGCGCATCGGGTTGGAATCATTGCGTCGTTTAGCAGAGCGCACCCGGCACGAAAAGCCCGTTTTTTACGGCCCGCTTTGCAAAACATGGACCGCGACACGGAAACCGACGCCATACCGGCTGGTGCTGTGCCGGGGCGAATGCGCCGCCGGTGTGTCAAACCATTTGCGGGATCGGGGCACTGCGGTTATGGTCCCGCCGCGCGGACCTAACGGGTTTGCAGCGTGGTGCTGGGGCGTAGCCAAGTGGTAAGGCAGCGGATTTTGATTCCGCCATTCGGAGGTTCGAACCCTCCCGCCCCAGCCAATAAAATCAATAACTTAGAGAGATTTGAGGGCGGACGGGAGCGGATTTTACTCTCTTTTTACTCTCGATTTTGCAGCAAACTATCTGCGCGGGAGTAGTTTTAAAAG
>JANXYD010000412.1 GCA_025350265.1 Hyphomicrobiaceae bacterium
CTTGGTGGCGGCGACGAATTCGGGCGCTGTCGTGGCCGGATCGGATGCACTCACGCAGAGCATCTCGACGTTGTTGGCGATTTGCGAAACCGGTGCGAAATCCCTGACCATGTCGTAGTTCAGTTTCGGGTAGAGGGTCGGATTGATGGCGACTGCGCCGACGCTGGAGAACCACAACGTCGTCCCATCGGGTGTCGCGCGCATCGTTTCGCTGGCGGCCAGCATGCCGTTGGCACCGGGCTTATTCTCGATGATGACGGTCTGGCCGAGATCCTTGGCAAGTTGATCGGCGAACATCCGCGCGACGAGATCGACGGGACCGCCCGGCGGGAACGCAACGATGAGACGCACGACGTTGGATTGCGCCATGGCCGCACCGGGCAAAGCGGCGCTGAAGAGTGCCGCGAGAATGGCGCGGCGGGTTTGACACTGTACATGCATTGCAACGACCTTGTGTTGGCTCAGAGCCGTCAATCGCAACGGGCGATCATGCCGCCGTCGACGATCAGCTCGGTGCCGGTGATGAAGCGCGCTTCGTCGCTGGCGAGATAGAGGGCGGCGCTGGCGGTGTCGCGACCGTCGCCCATGAAGCCCAATGGAATGCGCTTTTGCCGCTCTGCAAGAAGGGCGGACGTGTCGCCACCCGCGCGCTGTCGCGACAGCCGAGCCTCAACCATGGGCGTGTGCAATTGGCCGGGCACGACTGTGTTGACGCGTATGCCATCGGGGGCGTGCTGGACGGCGACCACGCGCGACAGTTGGATGACACCAGCCTTCGTCGCTGCGTAGGCAACCTGGAAGGCACCGGTGAAGCGCAGGCCGGAGGTGGAGGCGATGTTGACGATGGCGCCGGACTTCTTCGCGACCATGACCGGCAGCGCGTGCTTGCAAGTGAGGAAAACGCTTTTCAGATTGCTGTCGATCTGGCCGTCCCACACCTCCTCGGACATTTCCACGGGGCCGCCCGCCGCCGATCCGCCGACGTTGTTGATCAAGATATCGACGGTGCCGAAGGTGGCTACGCAGCGCGCCACCATGGCTGCGACCTGGCTGCTGTCGGTAACGTCGCAGGCGTGCGTTTCGATGGCGTTCTGATGCAGGCCGGCGCGCGCCAATGTCTCTTGCAGATGCTCGAGGTTGCGGTCGACGGCGAAGACCTTGGCACCCTCTTCGGCCAGACGCACGGCCATGGCGCGGCCATTGCCCCAGCCCGGCCCGATGCAGCCGGCACCGGTGACGATGGCTACTTTGTTTGCAAAGCGGAGGCTCATGCCAAGGCTCCAAAGCGATAGAGGCGATTGGGATTGGTGACCATCAAGCGCCTGATGGCGTCGGCGGTCGGGGCGATGGTGGCGATGAGGTTGACGAGCTGGTGCGGATCGGGGCGCGGTCCGGGATGATTGGGATGTGGCCAGTCGTTGCCCCACACCACCCGATCGCCGAACTCGGTGACAAGCATGCGGGCGAAGGGCTGCGCATCGGTATAGGGCGGGCCCAGCCGCGTCATGCGATCCATGCCGCTGACCTTGACCCAGATGCGCTCGTCTTCCATCAGGCGAAGCAAGGTTTTGAATGCCGGCGAGCCGAGCCCGGCGGCCGGATCGACTTTGCCGATATGATCGATGACGACCGGCACGGGGGACTTGAGCAGGTGCGGCGCGAGTTCGGCAAGCAACGCCGCCTCGCAATGGATCTGCAGATGCCAGCCGAACCGTATCAACCGCTGGACCAGTGCCATGATTTCGGCAATGGGTGTCGCCGCGCCAAGGTGATTGATGAAGTTGAAGCGAACGCCACGGAAACCTGCGCCGTCGAGCCGGGTGATTTCGGCATCGGGCACGTCGGTCGGCACAAGGGCGATGCCGCGATACGTTGCGGGGCGCGATAGCACCGCGTCCGCGGTGGCGCGATTGTCGAAACCGTGGCGGGCGGATTGCACCACCACGCATCGCTCCAGGCCGAGGCTGTCGTTAAGCGCGTAAAGTGCTTCTTTTGGCGCATCGCTCGTGGCGGTTAACTTGGAACCCGGTGGATAGGGAAAGCGGTCGACAGGGCCAAAGACATGGCAATGCGCGTTACATGCACCGGCGGGAAGCTTAAGGGACATGACAACGGCGCTCTGGCGTGTGGACGATGACAAGCTTAGAGCACTGTTTAGGCCTCACGCGCTAGTCGCGGGCCGGCCGGGGCTGCCACTTTTTGCTTGCGCTTCGGATGCCCACCAGCATCCGCGCGTCGCCGACGCCGCGGAGGTGCGGCTACGTGCGCCGTTGGCGGAGTTTCGCTGCGCGTGGGAGCAGGCTCCACACGAGAGATGGCGGGCGAGCGCGCGTGGAGGTGTCGTGGCAGGCTTCAGGAGGGCTCTGGCGGGCTTGGCGAAGGTTATGGCAGCTGAGTGGCCAAAAATCATAAAGGCTGCGGAATCGCAATTTTCCGGTCAAGGAATGGATTAACTTTGTTCAGGCTTCGCGCGTCAAAAAACTACCGGCCGAGATCGATGCGGGCGCAATCGCGGCGGCCGGAATCAATGCAGGCTTGTATTGCGGTGCTCTTGCGCAATTCGGAAATAAAGTACGCGCCGGCGGCGGCGAGGGCGACGAGAACCACGATAGCTGCGATGTTCTGGAGCGTCGTCATGCGTTGTGCTTCCGCTAACCCGGTTCGATGTGCCGTCGCCGCGCCGGAGGCGAAGCGTCGCGCACGTGCCGCCCGCTGGGCGCGTGCCAATTGCAGATCAATCACCTCGGCCTGGGCAACACTTCCATGCTGATCGTCGGAGCGTTCAGGAGCCGGTGCCATACTGAATTCGGACGAAGCCGCCTTTCATAACTTATCCAATGCCGCGCTGAGACAATACGGCTATTCGGCAGCCTCGGCTGCCGGAGTGGTTTGCGGCTGGGATTGCGGTTGCGGTTTGTGCGCCTTGAACATCCGCTCGAAGCGGTCGAGATAGACATAGATAACCGGCGTGGTGAACAGCGTCAGCGCCTGACTGACGATCAATCCGCCGACCATCGCAAAGCCGAGCGGTTGACGAATTTCGGCACCGTTACCGGACCCGAACATCAAGGGAACACCGCCGAGCAATGCGGCCATCGTCGTCATCATGATCGGACGAAAGCGCATCATCGCCGCATGCCGTATGGCCTCGGTCGGTGACATGTCGTGCTCGCGTTCGGCATGAATGGCGAAGTCGACCATCATGATCCCGTTTTTCTTGACGATGCCGATCAGCAAGATGACGCCGATCATGGCCACCAGACTGAAATCGAAGCCGAACAGCATCAGCGTCGCGATGGCACCTGCGCCGGCGGAGGGCAAGGTCGACAAAATGGTTAGCGGATGGATGTAACTTTCATAGAGAACACCGAGGATCAAGTAGACCACGACCAACGCCGCGCCAATCAACATCGGCACGGTCTTGAGGCTTTCCTGGAACGCCTGTGCGTTGCCCTGGAACGTGCCGAGCAAGGTCGGTGGCAAATGCAGTTGGCTTTCCATGGCACGGATTGTTTCGGTGGCTGTGCCGAGCGCTGCACCCTGCGCGAGATTGAAGCTGATGGTGATCGCCGGGAACTGGCCTTGATGGCTGATCGAGAGCGGAGCCGTCGTGCGCGTGGTCCACGAAACGAAGCGCGACAACGGCACTTGTTGGCCGGTAAGCGGCGATTTGAGGTAAATCTTGTCGAGGCTGTCAACGGACCCTTGCAACTCCGGCGTGATTTCCATCACGACGTGATAGCTGTTCTGCTGGGTGAAATACTGCGCAACCTGGCGCTGCCCGAACGCGTCGTAAAGAGTATCGTCGATAAGCTGCGGCGAAATGCCAAAGCGTGAGGCTTCGTCACGGTTGATTGTGAGCGAGAGTGCGAGGCCCGAAAATTGCTGGTCCGTCGCGACGTCGCGCAGGACAGGCTCGGACTTCAATTTTTCCAGTATCTTGGGCGCCCACTCGTTCAATTCGGTGAGGTTGCTATCCTGGAGTGTGTACTGGAATTGCGTGCGAGCGAGCCGGCCACCGACGTTGACGTCTTGTGCTGCTTGCATGAACAGTCGCGCACCTTCCACCTTATCCAACTTGCCACGTAAACGCGCGATGACCTGCTGCACGGAGACGTCGCGCTCGGCTTTCGGCTTCAGCGTGATGAACACGCGGCCGTTGTTGAGCGAGCCGGTCGGGCCGCCGCTGCCCACGACCATCGCCACGGTGGCCACGGCCGGATCCTGGCGGATGATGTCGCCGAGGGCTTCTTGCCGCTTCATCATCTCGGCGAACGATATATCTTGCGCCGCCTCTGAAATGCCGGTGATGAGACCGGTATCCTGCTGCGGGAAGAATCCCTTGGGTATGGATTGAAACAGCACGACGGTGACGGCCAGCGTGGCGAAGAACGAGCATAATGTCAGGAACCGGTGGCGTAGCACAAAGTCCAGGCCGCGACCGTAGCCGCGCAAAAGCGCATCGAAGCCGCGCTCGGTGACATTATAGAAGCGCCCGTGCTTGGTCTCATGCTCGGATTTAAGGAAACGCGAGGCCATCATCGGTGTCAGCGACAACGATAAAAGCATCGACACGCCGATACACATCGTGGTGGTCACGGCGAATTCGCGGAACAGCCGGCCGATAACACCACCCAGCAACAGCAGCGGAATGAACACAGCGACCAGCGAAATGCTGATCGACACGATGGTAAAGGCGATTTCGCGCGAGCCTTTGAGCGCTGCCTCGTAGGGCTGCATACCGTCCTCGATGTGACGGACGATGTTTTCAAGCATCACGATGGCGTCGTCGACAACGAAGCCGACGGAGATCGTCAGTGCCATCAGAGAAATGTTATCGAGGCTGTAGCCGACCAGATACATGAGCGAGAGCGTGCCCATCAGTGATAGCGGCACAGTGACCGAGGGGATCAGCGTGGCCCAGAACGTGCGCAGAAAAATGAAGATGACGCCGATCACCAGCGCAATGGTCAAGCCAAGCGTGAACTGCACGTCCTCGACGGAGGCGCGTATGGTCTGCGTGCGATCGCTTAGAATATCGACGGTGACGCTGGGCGGGATCGCTGCCCGCAGTCGCGGCAGTTGTTCCTTGATGCGATCGACGGCATCGATCACGTTGGCACCTGGTTGCTTGAAGATAATCAGGAACATGCCGCGCTTGCCGTTGGCCCAAGCAGCTTTCTTGGCATCTTCCGGACCAGCGACAGCCTGGCCGATGTCGCTGATGCGGAGCGGAGCACCGTTGCGATAGGCGACAATGACGTTATTCCAGTCTTCGGCTTTCGGCAGCTGATCGTTGGCGTAGATGGTGTAATTGCGAACGATACCGTCGATGCTGCCTTTGGGCGTGTTGACGGTGCTGATCGCCAGTTGCGAGCGGACATCTTCGAGCGATAGATTCTTGGCGACGAGCTTGGCCGGATCCAATTGGATGCGGATGGCCGGCTTCTGTTCACCGCCAATGCTGACCTGGCCGACGCCGGAGATCTGGCTGATCTGCTGTGCCAACTGCGTATCGGCGACCTCGTCGACAGCAACCAGCGGCAACGTATCGGACGTCACCGACAAGAGCATGATGGGACTGTCGGCGGGATTGACCTTGCGGTAAGTGGGCGGGCTCGGCAGCTGTGCCGGCAATTGACCGCTGGCCGCGTTGATGGCGGCTTGGATGTCGTTGGCGGCCGCGTCGATGTTGCGGTCGAGGTCGAATTGGACAGTGACGCTGGTGGTGCCGAGGCCGCTGATGGAAGTGGTCTGCGAGACGCCCGGAATCTGGGCGAATTGCCGTTCCAGTGGTTGGGCAACAGACGAGGCCATCGTTTCGGGGCTGGCGCCGGGGAATGTGGTCGAAACTTGGATGGTTGGAAAGTCTACCTTTGGCAACGGCGCGACGGGTAGCAGTGGATACGTGATAAGTCCGACGAACAGCAATCCGACCATCATCAGCGAAGTGCCGATCGGGTAGCGAATGAAACCGGCCGAAATGCCACCACCGTTCATGTTCACTCCTCCTTGGCGGCGACGGAACCGGGCGTCGCGGGGGCGGCCTCGGGGGGTAGAATCTGCAACTTCGTACCGGCCACGACGCGATATTGTCCGGTCGTGACGATACGGTCGCCAACCGTGAGGCCATCCTCGATCACGGCTAAGCCGTTCGCGATCTGGCCAACCTTGACCGGGCGCAGCACGGCCTTGTCATCTTGCCCGACCATGTAGACGAAGAGCCCGTTGGGCCCGCGCTGGACGGACGTGTCAGCGACAACGATTACGTTTTTTAGTTCACCGACGCGTAATTTGGTCGATACCGACAAGCCCGGCCAGAACGCGTCGTCGGCATTGGCGAACTCGGCCTTGAGCTTGACCGACCCGGTTGACTGATCAACCTGATTGTCGAGCAGTTTCAGTGTCCCTTTGCCGAGCAGCGACGTGCCGTTCGATGTGAAGGCCTGAACGGCCGGCGCGCCGTTTTTCAAGGCTGAGGAAATGGCTGGAAGCTGTTGTTCGGGGGCGGTGAAGACAACCGCTATCGGCTGGGTCTGGTTGATCGTCAGCATGCCGGTGGCGTCGGCAGCGTGAACGATATTGCCCTTGTCAATCAGCCGGAAGCCGACGCGCCCGGTAATCGGTGCGACAATGTCTGTGTAAGCCAACTGCACTTTGGCTGCATCGATCGCGGCGGCGTCCACCTGCAACAGCGCAGTGTTCTGCGAAACCGCAGCGACCCGCTGATCCAGCAATTGCAGTGCCGCATAGCCGTTCTTGGTCAGCGTCTGCGTCCGCTGCAGATCCTGCTGGGCATTGGTCAGCGTGGCCTGATCCTGTGCCAGCTTGGCTGAGGCCTGATTGAGCGCTGCCTGAAACGGTGCGGGATCGATTTTGACCAGCGGATCACCCTCGTGAACCAACTGACCCTCGGTGAACGAAATGCTGGCAACCTGGCCATCGACGCGGGTTTTGATCGTCACCGAATTCAGGGCTTGAACGGTGCCGAGCCCGGACAGGGTCAGCGGGAAATTCTTGCGCTCGAC
>JANXYD010000416.1 GCA_025350265.1 Hyphomicrobiaceae bacterium
CGATTGGTTGCCGCCGTCGAAATCAACTGTGAGCTTCTTGCGCGCGACCGCTGGCAGATCGAAGGGGAGCAGTTTAGCGTCGTCCATGGCCGTGGCGTCCGGGTGTTGAACGCAGCACGTTGTCTCGACACCAATTTGCTAGACGATCTCAACCTCTTACGCTACGGCCAGCACCGCGTTCTTCAAGCATGATGCATGATCCGGGCTAGGGACCGGTCATGATGAGTTTCGTTCGACGCCTGATCGATGGGCGTGGGTATCGCGCTGCTCGGGGGGATGACGTAGCGCAAGCTGATTGGGGAATTTCAACAGCCGACAGGATCGGCGTGCCTGTGGCGCGGCGCAATACGCTGAAACGCTATTGCGCCCTACGATCCCGCTATGTCTCTTTTCTTTTGGCCTCACGCCGAAGTCTTGGGCACTTTCTCCCCAAGAAAGTTGGGGAGAAGGGACGCTGACGCGTGGCCGCGGGCGCGATCAGAGCTGCCCGGCATTCCGATAGCGGATCATGTAGCTGTCCATGGTGAAGTCGGCGACGCTGGTCCACAGATAGGCGTCGGAGCGGAACGCCACGTAACTGTCGTACAGCTTCTTGAACGCCAGGTTCTTGTCGCCGATTTCCTTATACAAGTCGTTAGCGGCCTTCCAGCTTGCGTCCATCACTTCCGGCGGGAACGGCTTGAGCACCGCGCCGGCTGCCACCAGCCGCTTGAGCGCTGCCGGGTTGATCGCGTCGTATTTGTTGCCGAGCCATGCGTTGACCTCGGCAGTGGCCGACGACAGCGCCTCTTTGTATTGTTTCGGCAGATCCTTGTATTTATCGCTGTTGCAGATGAAGCCGAGCGTCGACGACGGTTCCCACCAGCCGGGATAATGATAGAACTTGGCGACCTTGACGAAGCCGAGTTTTTCATCGTCGTAGGGACCGATCCATTCCGCGCCGTCGATGGTGCCCTTTTCCAATGCCGGATAGATATCGCCGGCCGCTATCTGCTGCGGCACCACGCCCATTCTCTGCATGATCTTGCCGGCAAACCCGCCCATGCGGAATTTCAACCCTTTGAGGTCTTCGACGGTTTTGATCTCCTTGGAAAACCAGCCGCCCATCTGGCAGTTGGAATTGCCGGCCGGAAACATCGTCACGTTGTACGACTTGAGGAAGTCGTTGAGCAGCTTCATGCCGCCGCCTTCCTGCAGCCAGGCATTATGCTGGCGCACGTTGAGGCCGAACGGCAACGCGGAGGCGAACACGAAGGTGTCGTCCTTGCCGAAGTAATAATACATCGCCGTGTGGCCGCACTCGACCGTGCCGTTCTGCACCGCGTCGAGCACCTGCAGGCCCGGCACCAGTTCGCCGGCGGCAAACGTCTGGATCTGGAATTTGCCGTCGGTCAACTCGGCCACCCGCTCGCCGATACGCAGCGCGGCACCGTGCAGCGCGTCGAGCGACTTCGGCCAACTGGTCGTTAGCCGCCATTTGACCTCGGGCGTGGTCTGCGCGATGGCCGGCGCGGCGACCGTGGTAGCACCCACGCTGCCCGCAGCGGCGGCCTTGATGAACTTGCGCCTGTCGTAGCCAGCCATGATCGAAATCTCCCCGTGAAAATGACGCCTCCTTTGCAGGAGGCGCCCGAAATGATCTTTGTCGCTATACTGCCGATCAGCCTTATAGCTGGCCGGCGTTGCGATAGCGGATCATGTAGCTGTCCATGGTGAAGTCGGCGACGCTGGTCCACAGATAGGCATCGGCGCGGAACGCCACTTGATGGTCGTAGAGTTTTTTGAAGGCGGCGTTCTTTGCGCCGATTTCCGCGTAGAGATCATTGGCCGCTTTCCAGCACGCGTCCATGACTTCTGGCGTGAAGGGCTTCAACACCGCGCCCGCCCCGATCAGCCGCTTCAAGGCCGCTGGGTTGACCGTATCGTACTTCGACGCGACCCAGGCGTTGGCTTCGGCGGCAGCCGAGGCGATGGCCTCCTTGTAGGTCTTCGGCAGTGCGTTGTATTTCTCGGTATTGCACAGGAAGCCGTTCGTGGAATTGGGCTCCCACCAGCCGGGATAGTGATAGAACTTGGCAACCTTGACGAAGCCAAGCTTCTCGTCGTCGTAGGGGCCGACCCACTCCGCGCCATCGATGGTGCCTTTTTCCAGCGCCGGATAAATGTCGCCGGCCGCGATCTGCTGCGGCACCACGCCCATCCGCTGCATGATTTTGCCGGCAAACCCGCCCATGCGGAATTTTAGCCCCTTGAGATCCTCGACGGTTTTGATCTCTTTGGAGAACCAGCCGCCCATCTGGCAATTGGTATTGCCGGCGGCGAACATCGTAACGCCATAGCTCTTGAGGAATTCATTCAGCAGTTCAATGCCGCCGGCGTGCTGCAGCCACGCATTCTGTTGGCGTTGATTGAGCCCGAACGGCAGACCCGAGGCGAACACGAACGCGTCGTCCTTGCCGAAGTAGTAATAAGGCGCGGTGTGGCCGCATTCGACCGTGCCGTTCTGCACGGCGTCGAGCACCTGCAAGCCGGGCACAATTTCGCCCGCGGCGAACGTCTGGATCTGGAACTTGCCGTCGGTCAATTCGGCAACCCGCTTGCCGATCAGTTCCGCGCCGCCATGCAACGTGTCGAGCGATTTCGGCCAGCTGGTGGTCTGCCGCCATTTGATTTCCGGCATTGCTTGCGCGATGGCTGGGGCTGCGACCGCCGTTACTCCGACGCCGCCTGCCGCCGCGCCCTTGATGAATTTACGCCTGTTGAAACCTGTCATGCGTGCGTTGCTCCCTTTGCCGTCACTGGACTTGCTTTTCACTTGCTCGGCCACGGATTGGCTCCGTTGTGCGACCACCTTTTCATTTCGGCGGGCGAATCGCAACCGTCAGCAAGCGAGCATAGCCTTCGTCGACCGTTTCGCGCAGCATCGCGTGGTAGGCGTCGTAGGCCGGTTCGGTGGGTGTGATTTCGCCCAGATGCACAGCATCGAAACTTGCGCGCCGCGCATAGACGATCGGCGTCGCGACTGGCACCAGCATGGCGCCGGCCTTATGCTGCGTGGTGATGATGCCGCGCATGGTGCCGAGCCGGTCGGGTTGCGACGCGACGATCATGCGCATCGCGCCTTTGGTCAGTGAAACCAAATGGATATACATCGACGACGCCGGGATATAGACGCGCCCGCGATGGGCGTAGTCGGCGTCTGGGCGGTCGCGCTCGTCGAACGTCAGGCTTGGCCACGCGGCGTCCCACGCGATATCCGTACGGTAGGCCATGATATGGTCGGCGCGCGCGAAGTTGGGCCGCAGCGTCAGGTACGATCCGATGTAATGGTCGACCCCGTCACGCGTATAGGCACCCATGTACACGGGCGCGATGTCGCCCCCCATGCCGGCACTGGCGGGACTGGCTGCGGCTGGCGGTAGCGCGCGCTCGCCGGTAATGGCGACACCGCCCGGCTTGGCATTCGCGTAGGTGGCGCGCAAGGCTTCGTAGTCCAAGCCCAACACCATGCACACGTCGAACAGCGTTTGTTCGCGCACTGATTTTCCGGCAAGCAGGTTCTGCACGGTCTTTTCGTGGCAGTCGGCGGCATCAGCCAGTTCGGCCTGGTTGATCTTTTTTTCGATCATGGCGGTGCGGATGATCGAGACGGCGCGGTCCTGGGCTGTCGCGGGGCCTTTGTTGCCGCTCGTTCGCATTTGGCCTAGCCCCATTGCATCGTCTCTCCCAAACCCTAACTTATCGGAATTTGCGGCATTTTTGCAATCGGCATTCACCGATGTTGCCGGCCGTTGCGAGCCGTTGGGCTCAACTTTCCGGTCCTGACGCGGCATCTTTCCGGGTATCGGCGGGCGACTGAGCGCCCACGCCTCAACCCAAGCCCCACTCGGAGACAAAGCCATGCGCAACCCGATCGTCCCAGTCGCCGGCCTCGCTGGTATGATGCTGATGTTCGCTGCGTCAGCCACGCCAGCGGCAGCCATCGACACCATCAACTGCGCGCGCGACAAGAATGCCGCCGAGCGCACCATCTGCGCCAGCGAGAGGTTGCAAGTGCTCGACGCGCAGGTGACGGAACAGTATGCCGACATCATGCTGGATGGACACGTGAAGGGCCCGATCAAGCAAGCGGTGCAGGAGAGCCAGCGCGATTTCCTCGACCGTCGCGATGCCTGCGGCCGCGATGTGAAATGTCTGACCGAGGTCATGGAGCGCCGCGCCACACGTATCAACTACTACCGCTGAATTCGAGAGCGCCGCCGTCACAGCGCACCCGCCAGCAGCACGGCGGCGGCGACCAGCAGAATGGCGTCCATCAGCAGGTGGAAATGAGCGGCGTCGATTTTGAGCATCAGACGTTTCGATAGCCATGATCCGACGGTGAGTGAGCTGCCGACGACCAGGCCTTGCAGGATCGTTGTCGTCGGCAGGACGCCGAACGTGCGGAAGACGGTGGTTTTGGTGAGGCCCATCAACAGCGAGGCCATCGCCTCGGTGGACACGAAAGCGCCCTTGACCAAGCCATAGGCCAGAAAGAACGGCGTGTTGATCGGCCCGATCGAAATCACCAGCCCGGACAGAAATCCGATGCCTGCACCGGCCATAGCCATGCCGACCAGCCCGACGCGCAGACCCGATGCCAGCAGCCAGCGCCGCACCGGGATCATGGCCAGGAAGAACAGCCCGAGCGCCACCTGAATGCTGTGCGCGTCAAGGGCCACCAAGGTGCGCGCGCCGAGCGCGGTCATGGGGATGGCCGTCGAGCCGAACGCGGCCACCACGCGCCAGTCGACTTCGCGCCACCATACGGCGGTGCGCGACAGGTTGGCCATCAGTCCGGCGATCGCCATGACGGGCACGGCGTCCTTGGGGCCGACCGCGATCACCAGCGCCGGCATCAACATGATCGACGAGCCGAACCCGACGATGCCGCCGATGGTGCCTGCGATCAGGGCTAAAACGAGAACGGCAATCCAGGTCATCGAACTTCCGGCGCAATGGTCGTCAATAGGATGTTGAGCGCGCGTGTGCGATGGCGACGGATCGTGCAACAAGCCCGCGTTACAAGCGCATCAAGACCAGTAGTGAAGGGCTAGGCCAATGTCGACACGCATGGCGATGATCGCGTTACGTCGCTTCGGGCTTGGCGTGCGGCCGGGTGACATAGCCAAAGTCGGTGGCGATCCACGCGGTTTTGTGCTGGCCTCGTTCGATCGGCGGCATGAAATCCTGCTCGACGATCCCGACCTCGAGCCGAGTAACGTTACGTTCGCTGCCGCCGCAGTCGCACAGCAGCAGCAGCGGCTGGCGCGTATGATCCCGCGCGAAGGTGTTCTGAGTTCGGCGCAGCAGGCGATCGCCACCAATTCCAAATTCGACAACACCGAGCAACGCGCCGCCGCCCGCGCGCAGCGCCCGCTGACCGACATGGAGCAGAAAACGACGGTGCGGCCACCGATGCAAAAGGCCGGTCGCATTCGCGTCGAGAACTTCGTCGACGAGGCGACCGTGCGCTTCCGGCATCAGGCCTCGACCGACGCTGCCTTCCCTGAACGGCTGGCGATGTTCTGGTCCAATCATTTCTGCGTCATGGCGCGCGGGCCGGTGCGCGGCATCGCCGGTGCCTACGAGCGCGAGGCGATCCGCCCGCATGTGCTCGGCCGTTTCGCCGACATGCTGAAAGCCGTTGAGCTACATCCGGCGATGCTGTTTTATCTCGACAACCAGGTTTCGTTCGGCCCCAACAGCCCCGCTGGAAAAAATCAAAAAAAGGGCCTCAACGAAAACCTCGCGCGCGAAATTCTCGAGCTGCACACGCTCGGCGTCGACGGCGGTTACACCCAGACAGACGTCACCAACTTCGCCCGCATCATCACTGGCTGGACGGTCGCGGGATTGAATACGCCCGGCGCGATCCCCGGCAAATTCTTTTATGGCGCGCTGCGGCATGAGCCAGGTGATTGGGCCGTATTGAGCAAAACGTACCCCAACAGGGGCATGCAGACCGGCCTCGACTGCCTGGAGGATTTCGCCCGTCATCCCGCCACCGCGCGGCACATCGCGCGCAAACTGGCCGCGCATTTCGTGGCCGACGATCCGCCGCCGACGCTGGTTGCCAAGCTCGAGAAGGCCTTTCGCGACACCGATGGGAATCTCGCCGAAGTGACGCGCGCGCTGGTGACGGCGGATGAGGCGTGGGCACCGGAGGCCAAGAAGCTGCTGCCCCCGGTCGATCTTGTCGTCGCGTTATCGCGCAGCCTGCCCTACACGACCGGGGCCGGCGAAATGCTGCGGCTTGCCAATCAACTCGGCCAGCCGCTCTGGCAGCCCTCGAGCCCCAAGGGTTTTCCAGACGACGACAACGGCTGGACCAATCCATCTGCGCTCAATGAAAGGCTGCGCATCGCCGAGCAGGTGGCGCGCGTGCTCGACAAATCGACTGATCCCCGAGCGCTCGCCGAAAGCGTGCTCGGCCCCGACATGCACCCGGAGACACGCCAGGCCATCGCCCGCGCGGAAACCCGCGAGCAGGGCCTGGAACTGCTGATCATGAGTCCGGATTTCCAGCGACGATAGTGGTCGAACACACCGGCAGGATTAGGTTTAGTTGCCTGCCGGCACGCACGAGAGACGGAAGGCTGAGGCACCCCATCATGACCGAACATCACGCCTGCTTTGAAGACCGCGCGCTCAACCGGCGCACGCTGTTGCGCGGTGGCGCGGCCAGCCTTGCGCTGTGGAGCTTGTTGCCGCGCGCGGCGATCGCCGGCACGCGCGACCCGCGCTTGTTGACGATGGTGCTGCGCGGTGGCCTCGATGGGTTGTCGCTGGCGGCTCCGGTCGGCGATCCCAACTACGTCAAGCTGCGCGAACTGATTGCGTTGCCGAAGCCCGGCGAAACCGGCGGCGGGTTGGCGCTTGACAACATGTTCGCGCTCAATCCGAACATGCCGTTCCTGCATGCGCTATATCAGAAGAAAGAAGCCCTGATTGTTCATGCGGTGCACACGCCCTATCGTGAGCGATCGCACTTCGACGGCCAGGACATGCTCGAAAATGGCGCGCCGGATGGCAACAAGTTGGCCGACGGCTGGCTCAATCGCGCCATTCTCAATCTACCGAATGCAGGCAAGGTGAGTTCCAGAGGGTTGTCGCTCGGCCCCGTGGTGCCGCTGGTGATGCGGGGCAAGGCGGACGTGCTGTCGTGGATCCCAAAGGTTTATAATCTGCCGCTGCGTGACAGCACCGTGGGGCGCCTGATGGAACTCTATCAGAAAACCGATCCGCGTCTCGCCCAGGCGCTCATCAATGGTGGCGAGATGGTGCGCGTCGCCGACGCGAGTGTGACAATGCCGGGCGCAGTCGTCGCCGCTGTGCCGACCCAGCCGGTGCCGATCGCCGGCCTGCCGCAAGCGCGCGGTCTCAATCCCAACCAGTTCCGCGAATTCACCGAAGCCGCTGAAATGGCCGCCAAGTTCATGAAGCCGCACGATGGTCCGCGCATCGGTGCGCTATCGTACAACGGCTGGGATACGCACGCCAACGAGGGCGTGTTGCAGGGTGCGCTCGGCAATCGGCTCGGCGGCTTGGACGCGGCGTTGCAGACGCTGCACGACGGGCTCGGGCCGGACGCGTGGAAAGACACCGTCGTGGTCGTTGTGACCGAGTTCGGCCGCACCGCACGCGTCAATGGCACGGCGGGCACCGATCACGGCTCGGCGACGTGTGCGTTGTTCGTCGGCGGCGCGATCAAGGGCGGTCGCGTGCATGCCGACTGGCCGGGACTGGCGGATGCAAACCTGTTTGAAAACCGCGACCTCAAGCCCACCACGGATTTGCGCGCGATGCTGAAAGGCGTGCTGCGCGATCATCTCGGCATCCCCGATGGCGCGCTGGCGTCGACGATCTTTCCGGGCAGCGGCGGCGTCAAGGGCTTGCAGGGTTTGATTGCATCATGAGACACGCGGGAAGCGGCCGGTGATGGGATATTTCGGATCATTGTAGCCGGGAGTCGAGGCGTGGCCGCTGGGCACTTGCGCATTGGCCAGCGCTTCATCTTCAGCGGTCCATGCGTAGCTGCGCGCGGCGAGATAGTCCGTCCACTGCTCGAACGTGCGTGGGCCGGCGATGCAACTCGTAACAGCCTGATTGTTCAGCACCCACGCCACGGCCCAGTGTACCAGGCTCGCGTCGCGCGTTTCGGCGTGTGTCTTCAGCGTTTCGGCGATGGCGAGGCTTTCCGGTCGCCACTCGGTTTCCAGCATGCGGCGGTCGGCGCGGGCGGCACGCGTGCCTGCCTCCGGCGTGACGTTGAGCCGATATTTGCCCGACAGAATGCCGCGCGCGATTGGTGAATACGATACGACGCCAAGACCAAATTCGCGGGCCGCCGGCAGCAATTCCACCTCCGGCTGGCGGTTCATGAGATTGTAATACGGCTGCAACGCGACCGGCCGGGCAACGCCCATCCGGTCGGCCAAGTGGCAGATGTGCGGAATGTGCCAGGCGCGCACGTTGGAAATGCCCCACTCGCGGATTTTGCCTTGCCGGATCAGCGCGCCATAGGTTTCCACCACATTCTCCCAACGCGTCTCGGTGTCGTGGAAATGCACATAGAAGAGGTCGATGCAGTCGGTGCCGAGACGCTTGAGGCTTGCCTCGACGCTGCGCATCACATGGATGCGCGACTGCCCTTGGTCGTTGGCACCCGGGCTCGAAGGGTTGCCGCACTTGGTGGCCAGTATCCAGCGATCGCGCTTGGATTTGATGGCACGTCCGACGATTTCCTCCGAGCGCCCCTTCGCATACTGATCGGCGGTATCGATGAAATTGACGCGGTGGTCGTAGGCATGATCGACGATGCGGCAGGCGGTCGCCTCGTCGGTCTGATCGCCGAACATCATGGTGCCCAGGCAGATTTCGGAAACGCGAGTGCCGCTGGCACCGAGAATGCGGGTGGACATTGCAGTCGACATGGTTGTGTCCGTAAAGTGCGAGCTAGCCTTGCAAGCGCGCTGTTTAGCACGCATGAAGATGGCCGACAGGTAAAACTTGCACACACGTGTGTGGGTGGGGAAACGAGCCGGTTCTGAGCCGGATCAGAGGAGACAACGACATGCGTCTGAAGATAGTGACGGCGAGCGTATCGATCCTTCTGCTGACGGCGGCTGCGGCATCGGCCCAACTCGCGGTTTCGGCCAACGACGGCAAAGTGAAACTCGTCGACGGCGTCGTGCAAGCGGTCAAGGACGGCAAGGATACCGTCGCATTCATCGACATGAAAGCGTCGCCGCCGAAAATTCTCGCCACCATCGAGGCACCGTCGAGCGTGGTCGGGCCGCCGACGTCGGTGGCCGTATCGCCCAAGGAAGAGATTGCACTGATTACGGCGGCGCAGAAGATCGATCCAGCCGATGCCACCAAGCTGGTGTGGGACGACAAGCTGACCGTCGTCGATCTGACGCCGCTCAAGACGTCGTTGAGCAAACGCCTGCTCGACAGCGTGCGGCGCGCGCCGGCAGCCGCCGCGATGTCACCCAAGGTTCTGGCGACGTTGACGGTCGGCAAAGGTGCGGCCGGCGTATCGTTCAACAAGGCGGGTACGCTGGCGCTGGTGGCCAATCGCGGCGAAGGCACCATCTCGGTGCTGACGATCGAAGGCAACAAAGTTGCCGTCGCCGGCAAGGTCGACCTCGGCAACGACAAGGCCGGCCCGAGTGCGGTATCGTTCCTGCCCGATGGCAAGTCCGCGCTGGTGACGCTGGACGGCGAGAGCGCCAACAAGATCATCGTCCTCGACGTGGACGGTGCCAAGGTCTCGGTTTCGAAACGCGAGATCAGCGCGGGCTTGCGTCCGTATGGGCTGGATATCGCCAAGAATGGTGAGTTTGCGGTGGTGGCCAATATCGGCCGCGGCGGCGGCGACAACGACACCATCAGCCTGATCGACCTCAAAACGCTGCCGGCACGCGTGGTCAACACCATTACCGTCGGCCAGACGCCGGAAGGTATCAAGCTGTCGCCGGACGGAACCATGGTCGCCGTCGGCCTCGCCAACGGCTCCAACAAGCCGAAGGCCTCGCCGTTCTTCCATGACAACGGCCTGGTCAAGTTGTTCCGCATTTCAGGGTCTAAGTTGACGCAGACGGGCGAGGTGGCGGTCGGCCAGTGGTGCCAGGGATTGGCTTGGAGCGCGAACGGCAAGACCTTGTTTGAGCAATGCATGGTCGGCGAGGAAATCCACATTCTCAAGGTTGGCAATGGCAGCAGCGGCGCGTTGACCAATGTCGGCACCATCAAGGTGCAAGGTGGTCCGGCGGGTATCCGCACGGCGGAGTAAGGATTGCTGCACGTGCTGCGCGAAATCTATCTGCGGCCGCTGGGGTTGTTTCCAGCGGCCTTGCATCTGGCGGCCAAGGAAGTTTGGGGCGGGTTGCCGCTGGCCGGCGGGTGGCTGGATTTCTCGGCGCTCGAAGTGATCGAACGCAATGGCGCGCGCACGGATCGCTTCATCGCCGGCCTCGGCGAGTTCTTCGAGCGCGACTGGGGACGCCGCACCTTGCAGGCCTCCGATCTGTTCGAGGCGTTGCGCACGCCGCGACATCGATTGGCCGGCCTTGCGCTCGATCGGCCGGTCATCATGGGCATCGTCAATGTCACGCCGGACAGCTTTTCCGATGGCGGTGTGCATGCGGACGCGGCGACAGCCGTTGCACATGGCTTGGCGCTGGCGGCTGAAGGCGCCGCCATTCTGGACGTGGGCGGAGAATCGACGCGGCCCGGTGCCGAGCCCGTAGCCGAGATCGAGGAAATCCGTCGCATCGTGCCCGTCATCGCCAGCCTGCGCGCGAAGACGGACGTACGCATTTCGATCGATACGCGCAAGTCGGCGGTCATGCGCGAAGCGGTGTCGGCCGGGGCCGATATCATCAATGATGTATCGGCCTTGATGCACGATCGGCTGGCGCTTGAGACGGCTGGTGATCTCGGCGTGCCCGTCGTGCTGATGCACGCTCAGGGTGATCCGCGCACGATGCAGAAAAATCCGGTCTACGATGACGTCGTGCTCGACGTGTTCGATTTTCTCGAGGCGCGTGTCGACGCGGCGTTACGTGCGGGCATTCCGCGCGATCATCTGATCGTCGATCCGGGGATCGGCTTCGGCAAGACGGTGGCCGACAATCTCGCTCTCATGAGCGGGCTGAGCGTGCTGCACGGTCTGGGCGTGCCGGTGCTGGTGGGGGCGTCGCGCAAGCGCTTCATCGGCACGCTGACCGGCGTCGAGGTGGCGAGCCAGCGGGTGCATGGGTCAGTGGGCGCAGCGCTTGCTGCCGTCGCGCAAGGCGCGCAAATCGTGCGCGTGCACGACGTGGTGGCGACCAAGGCGGCGTTGAGCGTATTTGCTGCGTGCAGTGACGGCTGCGGTTGAGGTGTCGCGCTGGCGCGCGAAACCGGGCCAGTCCCGTACCCGGCTGGAGGGACGCATCCCTCCAGACCACCCGCCATTTTCAAGCAAAAAACCGGTGTGGTTATCGGCAATACAAAGCGTTTCAAGTTTGCTGATTTTCATTTCTTACAATTACGTGCCTTCCACGCTTCGCACTGCCCGCGAAAGCCTGCCATTGTTTCGCAATTTGAATCGCATGAGAAGCCCTGGACCGGCCGCATCATTGTCATGTTGACTGGCTTCGTTGCGCCGAATTGAATAGCGTATGCGGCCGCGCAGATAGAAACAAGCGCTGTGGCTGCCACCATTCCCGCCAGCGTCATCGCGGAGCGATGCTCCGCATCGACGGCTTGACCCAACCTTCATCGATCCGTTCGTCGCGTGCGGACGCACTAGTGCAGCGTATTGCGCCGGCCACAACCG
>JANXYD010000431.1 GCA_025350265.1 Hyphomicrobiaceae bacterium
TCACGATCGCGATCAGCAGCGGCAGCCAGCCACCCTGCAGCACCTTGAGCATGTTGGCGATGAAGAAGGCCTGCTCGATCAGCAACAGCGGCACCATCACGACAGCCACTTTCCACAGCGGCCAGTTCCAGCACCGCCAGATCACGAAGAACGCCAGGATCGTGGAGATGACCATCGTTGCCGTGACCGAAACACCGTAGGCCGCGCCCAGACTGTCGGAATTGCGGAACAACAGCGCCACCACCAGCACCCCGATCAGCAACAACGTGTTGACGCGCGGCAGATAGATTTGCCCGGCCACCGTCGCCGACGTATGGCGAATTTCCATGCGTGGCAACAGGCCCAACTGCACCGCCGAGCGCGTCACCGAAAAAGCCCCTGTGATCACAGCCTGGCTCGCGATGATGGTCGCGACCGTGGCCAGGATCAGCATCGGCACCAGCATCCACGACGGATAGAGCTTGTAGAACGGATTATCGAGCGTGCTCGGATCGGCCAGCAGCATCGCGGCCTGTCCGAAGTAGTTGGCCAGTAGCGCCGGAAACACCACATAGATCCAGGCAAGTTGAATAGGCTTGCGGCCGAAATGCCCGAGATCGGCATACAGCGCTTCCGCCCCGGTGACCGCCAGGAATACCAGTCCCATCACTTCAAGACCGCCGACCCCGTGCGCCAGCACGTAGCGCACGCCCAGCAACGGATTGACCGCTTGCAGCACCCTCAGATCGTCGCCGACATGCGCCAGTCCGCCCACCATGAGCACCAGGAACCACACCAACATGATCGGGCCGAAATACTTGGCCATGCGATCCGTGCCATGCGATTGCGCCCAGAACAGCCCGACCAGGATGACGACGGAAATCGGTAGCACCCACGTTTTCAATTGCGGTGCGACAAGATCAAGTCCTTCGACAGCCGACAGCACCGACATCGCCGGCGTTATCACCGCGTCGCCATAAAAGAATGCCGCGCCGGCCACGCCGAGCGCCAGAAACCAACGGCTGCTGGCCGGCACGACCGATTGCGCCAGCGACATCAACGCGAATGTGCCGCCCTCACCTTTGTTGTCGGCGCGCAGTAGAATAAAGACATACTTGATGGTGACAATCAGAACCAGGCACCAGAAGATCATCGAGAGCATGCCGATGATGCCCGCCGCGCCGCCGCCGTTACCGTCCGCTTGCACCGCCGTTGCGGCTTGCTTGATGGCATACAGTGGGCTGGTACCGATATCGCCGTAGACGACGCCGATGCACCCGACCATCATGGCACCGAGGCGGCCGTGGCCCTGTGCAGCGCCGCTATCGGTCGAAGGCGAAGCGGGCGCGTATATTTGTGCCATAGACTGGCACCTCGCTGTTTGTGTCTGATCGGCGGAAGATTGAGCGGCGTAAAGTTGAATGTGTAATCGATCGTAAGCGCGCGCTTATACGCTTGGGAAAATGCCTTCGATAGCCCTCTTCCGGCCATAAACCCGTGGACGTTTTTTTTCGCCACGCAACCGGTAAAGCAACCAACAACTTGAATTTCGCCGATATAAGGGCAAAAACAGCGTTCAGTCTCAGTCCCGGCACTCGGGAGAGGCTCATTTCAAATGGCATGGCTACCATGCCGCAGGTAAAGCCCCATCCGTTAACTTCGTTTCCCAAGGCGCTATCGATCGAGGCGCAGACGATTCGAGCATTTGCGCCGTCATCGCTTTCGACCGGCACCCGACTTGAACGGTGCCATGCCCGCACGCGCCAGTTCGTCGGCACGCTCGTTTTCGGCATGTCCGGCGTGCCCTTTGATCCACCGCCACTCCACTTTATGCGTCACCCGCGCACTATCAAGCCTTTGCCACAATTCTGCATTCTTGACCGGCTTCTTGTCCGCCGTCAGCCAGCCGTTACGCTTCCAGCCATGGATCCACTTGGAGATGCCGTCCTTGACGTAGTTACTGTCGGTGGTCAGCACAACCACGCTCGGCTGTTTCAACGCTTCCAATGCCGAAATGGCGGCCAGCAATTCCATGCGGTTGTTGGTGGTCAGCACTTCTCCGCCGGACAACTCCTTGCGGTGCGGCCCCGACACCAGAATTGCGCCCCAGCCCCCCGGACCTGGGTTACCCGAGCACGCCCCATCGGTATAAACAATGACGCTAGCAAGGGGCGTGTCCGCTGCGGTATCGGCCATGATCATGTTTTCCTCAGGCACCGTAAGTGGCGGCGTCGCTGACCGTCTGGTGGAACCGTAACTTGGCCAGATATTCGCCGGGGGCCTTGCGTTGCACCATCGCGCCAGCCGGCGTATTGATCCAGTCGAACGCGCGGGTCAGCAAAAACCGCAGCGCGCTGCCACGCGCCAGCACCGGCAAAGCGGTCGTTTCAGCCCCGCTCAGCGGTCTCACCTCGCGATAACCTTCGAGCAGTGCACGGCAGCGCACCGGATCGAATTCGTGCCGGTCGTTGAAAGCCCACGCGTTGACGCAGATCGCCACGTCATAGGCGAACGCCTCGTTGCAGGCAAAATAGAAGTCGATCAACCCCGACAGGCGGTCGCCGACGAACAACACGTTATCGGCGAACAGGTCGGCGTGAATGACCCCCTGCGGCAGATCGACGGGCCATTGCCGCTCCAGCGCGTCAAGTTCCGCGTCGATGGCGTCCTTCATCCCTGGCTCGATGGCATCGGCCGACGTGGCGAACCGGTCAAATAGCGGCCGCCAGTCGGCAAGGCCCAGACCATTGCGCCTGATCATCTTGAAGTCGTGGCCCGCCAGATGCATGCCCGCCAGCGCCCGGCCGACCGACCGGCAATGCCCAGCTGTCGGCTTGCGGTGCCACACCCCTTCGAGAAACGTGATCAACACGGCCGGCCGTCCGGCCAGTTCGCCCAGCACCCGGCCATCCCCCGTCGCTACCGGCAACGGACATGTGATGCCACGCTGCGCCAGATGCTGCATCAGTCCGAGAAAGAACGGCAGGTCTTCCTGCCTGGTGCGTTTTTCAAATAATGTCAGAAAATAGCGACCGCGCTCGGTATCGACCATGTAATTCGTATTCTCAACCCCTTCGGCGATCCCCTTGCACGACAGCACGTCGCCCAAGCCGTAACCGGCCACGAAATGAGCAAGCTCGTCGTCGGCGACTTCGGTATAAACGGCCATCATATTTGCTCACGAAACGACGGTGGTGGCGACGACCGGGGCGTCCACGGACGCTTCCGGCTGGCGCAACACGCGCGGTACGTTGAACGCGATCCGCTCGACCCGCGTCACCACGTCTTCGATGGTCACGGTGAACCGCTGCCGGAACGCCGCCACCACTTCCTGCACCAGATGTTCGGGTGCCGACGCACCGGCCGTGATGCCGATCGTCGAGACACCATCGAACATCGCCCACGACAGTTCCGACGCCTGCTGAACCAGCACCGCCTCGCACCCCGCCCGCGTCGACAACTCGACCAGACGCACCGAATTCGAACTGTTCGGCGCGCCCACCACGATCAAGCGCTCGGCCCGTGCGACGATGGCCTTCACCGCTTCTTGCCGATTTGTGGTGGCATAGCAGATATCTTCTTTATGCGGCTTGGCGATGCCCGGAAATCGCATTTCAAGGGCCGCGACGATGGCGGCGGTGTCGTCGACGGACAGCGTTGTTTGCGTCACGTACGCCAAGCGCTGGCCATCTTCAGCGGGAAGCGCTTCCACGTCTTCGATGCTTTGCACCAGCGTCACTGCACCGGGCGGCAGTTGCCCCATGGTGCCGATGACTTCGGGATGGCCCGCGTGGCCGATCAGAATAATTTGCCGACCCTCGGCGTGCTGCCGTTCGGCCTCCACATGCACTTTTGAAACCAGCGGACACGTCGCATCGAGAAAAAACATCCGGCGTGCCAGGGCATCGGCGGGAACCGACTTCGGCACCCCGTGTGCCGAAAAAATCACAGGTCGGTCGCCGGCAGGAATTTCGCTCAGCTCCTCGACGAATATGGCACCTTTTGCCTTAAGTTGGTCAACAACGTGCCGGTTATGGACGATCTCGTGCCGGATGTAGACGGGCGCACCGAATTTTTCCAAGGCGAGGTCGACGATTTTGATTGCGCGATCCACGCCAGCGCAGAAGCCTCGCGGTGCCGCCAACAGAATGTGCATGGCACGACCCGGTGCGGGGGAGGTTTCAGGCGTCGCGGCCGGCGCGGACAACGCGTTGGCGAGCGGGTCGAATGCAGGCGGCATGAGCGGGGGTCTCGGGAGTGAAAGTCGTGAGTGAAGCGTATGACGGTCTACAGCGATACCGCTATCGGCGCGCCAACGGTTGCGCACAGTTGACTGAGGTGAATGGCAGTAGTGCGCGCGATCGCGACGCAATTCAACGTGCCCACGTATTCAGGTGTGATGCCTCAGAGCAAGAGCTTTCGCAGTCACAGTCGCGTGGCGATTGATGTGCTATGCAGCCTCCGGTTAAAGTATGCCCCGGAGTAGCCCCAAACGAAACTCACAGTGCGCAACGGTTTCTGTCAACAAACACGAAAAAATCTCTCGGCCGATTTCGCAATTCCTCCAATACCGGTCCGGGTCTGGGAATGCCGTTTACGCGCAGGCGGGATCAAATATTGAAACGGAACGACGGCTTGGCCTTCGTTCAAAAAAAATGGTAGATGGTGACTAGGGGCAAGCCGAATCACGTGTGCTGGCGCAGGATTTACACATCCTGCCGGCGCGCAGAAACGGCGAACCGGTGCTGCATCGCGCCGGACAAGAGTTGGGAAAAACCTGTGACTCAATTCGTTTCATTCCCGCCAACCGGCGCGCGCTCGGTGCGTGCGCGTACTGGGCTGTCAGGCCAGCTCGTGCGGCTGACCGGCGTCGGTTTTGCGGCGCTGATGTCTTGCAGCGTTGGCGGTTGCGGCATGTCATCGCTTACCTCCGGCATTGGTGGATCACTGTTCGGCTCGACCAGCGCGGCCAAGACGCCGACCGGTAGCGTTTCCAACGAGAACCTGCTGAGTGCCGCGAAGGCCGATCAGCCCGAAACCGCCGCAGCGGCAGACATGGCTGGCGGCTGCCCGCGTTTCTCTGTCTGGAGTCGTGATGGCCAGGTCACCGTCTACGAGGCTGGCCGTACCGGCGACGGTCTGGCCGTTTTGCATCGTGGCGAAATCAGCAAGACGGCACGCGAATGCCGCCAGGAAGGCAATCGCGTCACGATCAAATATGGTTTTTCCGGCAAGATTCTCCTCGGCCCGCGTGGCAAGACCGGCAATGTCCAATTGCCGTTGACAGTGTTCGTGGCCGACGCAAAACGCGAGCGTGTCGCCCAGGATGCGATCCGCATCGACGTTCCCGTCGCGCTCGACAAGCCGATCGGCTATTTCTCCGCCGTGCGCGAAGTGACATTCACCGTGCCTGAGGGTTCACGCCCCGGCGATTTCGAAGTCTACGTCGGCTTCGATCGCAACATTCCTGGCGCCGGCTGAAGTCATCAAGTAGATTGGGTCAGGCCTTTCAGCGCAGCCCAACAGCCATAACGTCCGGCCCCTCTGTTGGGTCACGCGAAGCCTTGTGCCAACCTTCAAATCACAACGCGCTCGTCCGCTTGTAAAAACCCCTCCCGGCCGAAGCGCTGTTTCCCGCGTGAGGCCCAAACGAGTGACCCTATCGGCGCGCGCGCACCACCTTCTTCACCGGGCGCGAATGCACCGGCACCACGTATCGCATGACTTCCGCGACGATCCGCTTTGGCGTCAGCGCCACGTTGACGACGATCGCCCGCTCATCGCGCGTCGGCTCTTCCAGTGTCGCGAACTGACTATCCAGCAGCGCCGGTGGCATGAAATGACCCGAGCGGCGGCTCAACCGATCGGCGATCAGCGCCCTCGAACCTTTCAGATACACCAGCCGCACATCGTGCCGGCCGTGCATGATGCGCTCGCGATAAACGCGGCGCAGCGCCGAGCAGGTCACCACCGCTTTGCCGCCGTGCAGGCGTTGCATATCCAGCCAATGTCCGATCGCGTCCAGCCACGGCCAGCGGTCCTCGTCGGTCAGCGGAACACCCGCGCTCATCTTAGCGATGTTTGCCGGCGGATGAAATTCGTCCGCGTCACGAAACGTCCAACCCAAGTCGCGCGCCAGCCGCTTCCCGATCGTCGTTTTGCCCACGCCTGAAACGCCCATCACCACCAGCATCGTCGGACGCGCGCCACGTCGCGCGGGAGGTGGCAGGATCATGGCTTCGCGTCTCCTGGCTTAGGCTCCGCTCCGCCCTCGGTCAGAGCTTTGGGTTCGACGTGCCCGCCGAAACCTTTGCGCATCGCCGACAGAACCTTCTCGGCAAACGTGTGCTGCTGGCGCGACCGGAAACGCGTGTAAAGCGCGCTGGTCAACACTTCCGCCGGCACCGCTTCGGCAATCGCCGCTTCGACCGTCCAGCGGCCTTCACCACTATCCTCGACGTGCCCGGAATATCCGGCGAGATCGGCGTCGGCTGCCAGCGCATTCGACGTCAGATCCAGCAGCCACGACGTGATCACGCTGCCGCGCCGCCAAACTTCGGCGATATCGGCGGTATCGAGCGTAAGCCGGTGCTCGGCCGGCAACTGCTGCGCATCGGCGTGCTTCAGAATGTCGAAGCCTTCGGCGAGCGCCTGCATCATGCCGTATTCGATACCGTTGTGGATCATCTTGACGAAATGCCCCGAACCACAGGGCCCGGCGTGCAGATACCCCTGCTCGACCCGCGGATCTCGTCCGTCGCGATGCGCGGTCGGCGCGATGTCGCCAGCACCCGGTGCCAGCGCCTTGAAAATAGGATCGAGCCTGTCGACGGTTAGTTTGTCGCCGCCGATCATCAGGCAATAACCGCGTTCCAGCCCCCACACCCCGCCGGACGTGCCCACGTCGACATAATTCAGGTCACGCGCGCGCAAGTCTTTCGCGCGGCGGATATCGTCCTTCCAGTTCGAATTGCCCCCGTCGATGATCGTGTCGCCGGCAGCCATCAGCGCCGCAAGTTCGCCAATCGCCGCTTCGGTTACAGCGCCCGATGGCAACATGATCCAGATCGCGCGCGGCGGGTTGAGAGCCGCCACCAAGCCCTGTAGCGATGTCACGGCCGTTGCGCCGTCGCGCGCCAGCGCTTCACCTGGCCTTGGATCGCGATCGTAAACCGCGCACGTATGCCCCGCGCGCATCAATCGCCGCACGATGTTGCCGCCCATGCGACCGAGGCCGATCACTCCCAATTGCATATGACGCTCCAGCAAAACAACGATCACGCCGGATGCCGCAAGCCGTGTCACGTGTCAACGGACACGTTCGCGCTCCGCCGCCGCCACCCAATAAAAGAAGCAGCCGAAGGCCCGATAAGTTCCTGCACATGACCGAGCCTCACCCTCAGGTGGGCATCCAATGCGCCAACGATAGAGATTGCGACGGCGGTGCGACAAGCACGCCCCCGCCCATTGCGTCCCAACGCGCAGCGAAATTGCGCCAAAGGCGCACGCACCCACATTTACGGGCGTCGGCCATGCGCGGATGCTAGTGGGCATCTGAAGCGCCAGTAAAAAGCCCGCCCCCGGGCCGGAGCGCGAGCGCATGCTCTGTCGCATCCGCGACGGGCGCCTGAGACCTAAAGCAACCTCTCTCCGAGCCTGATGATTTCCCATTCCAGTTCGATGCCCGAATGCGCCTGCACTCGACCGCGCACGGTTTCTCCCAGCCGCTCGATCTCCTCGCCGCTCGCGCCTTGATCGTTGATCAGGAAATTACAGTGCATCTCCGATACTTTGGCGCCGCCAACGCGCAAGCCCCGGCAGCCCGCGGCATCGATCAGTTTCCACGAACTGTTGCCAGGCGGGTTCTTGAACGTGCTGCCACCGGTGCGTTCCTTGATCGGCTGGTTGGCTTCGCGATACTCGGCCACCTCTTGCATCTGCTGCTGGATCTCGGCCGGGTCGCCCGGCTTTCCTTGAAACGTCGCTTCGGTGAAGATCCAATCGGCCGGCACGCCGCAGTGCCGATATGTGAACCCCATGTCGGCCAGTCCAAGCACATGGATAGTGCCTTGCCGGTCCACCGCCCGCGCACCAATCAGACAATCCTTGGTCTCGCTGCCGTGCGCACCGGCATTCATGCGCAACGCGCCGCCGATCGAACCGGGGATGCCGCGATAAAACGCCAATCCTGAAATGCCCGCCTCTGCAGCAGCCCGCGCCACCTTGACGTCCGGCACCGCCGTACCCGTGCGCACCCGATGGTTCGGTTCGATCACCGTCTCGCCAAAGCCGCGCCCAAGCCGGATGACCACGCCACGCACGCCGCCGTCGCGCACCAGCACGTTCGATCCGAGCCCGATCACGAACACCGGCAGATCGCTTGGCGCGCGTTGCAGAAAATACGCCAGATCGGCTTCGTCCTGCGGGCTGAACAACACCTGCGCTGGTCCACCCGCGCGAAACCAGGTGATGTCGGCCATCACGGCCCCCGCTGTCATACGTCCGCGCAACTCGGGCATGGCGGCCCGCAGAGCCGCAGTGATATCAGGAAAAGTCATCTTACTTCTGAAGCTCCCGAATCGCCCATTTTACTGCCGACGCCATACACGGGTAAACGCTGCGCGTAACCGCCGACAAGTAATTTATGGGGGGTAGCTCCCGGCACCGAGGAGAAGGCGGAATTCTACCGGTCTTCTTCCACCAGATAATAGCTGTTGACCCACCCGCTGACACCGCGATGCGTAATCGGGCACCATTCCAGCTGACATTTGCCCACCAGCCGCACCCCCTGACTGCGCGGAGCAATAGCGCCGACCGAAGGCGCTTCCGAGGAGGGTGCCTGACGCACATTCAAAACATCGGCCGGATGCACGCCAGCGACCCGAAACGATACCATCTGAACCATCGCCGTCGGCTGTGCCGCGGACAACGCCGCAACTTTCTCGGGCGACGCTGACGACGACGCAGTGACAGGCTTTTGTGCCGCGACCGGCTCGGTCGGCCGCACTGCCGCCTGCATCATTCGCATCGGTGACGCTTGCAGTTTCGTCGTTGCCGGTGCCTTGGACGCAGCCTTCGCGGTCGCGTCCGCCTTCGGCACAGCCGCCATCTGCGTTGGGGCGTCACGTTTGGCCGCAGCCACTGTTTCATGGGCTTTCGCGGGCGCTGGTGCTGCGGGTTTCGCCATCGGCGCGACTGTTGCCTTGAGCGCGACAGGCGCACGCGACGGCGCCGCTTCAGATTCGGCTTCCGCCACTGCCAGTGCGTGCGCGGCAACTTCGCCTGCTTTTACCGGATGGCCCAATGCAAACGGGGCCTCCTCGATCGGGCCCGCCGCGATCAACGTTGCCGTGCCGGTCTTGCCATCGTCGCGAATAAAGAACAACTTGTCCGCATCGCGCCGCAGCGTCAGGCACTGCACTTCCGCGTCGAACCACTTGAACCATTTATGGCAGAGCTTGTCGTTCACGATCCACCAGCGGCCGCGATCCGAATTCGAGCCGAGAAAAAACGCCAGCCCGCCAGCCTCCCCCGACATGATCCCGTTGGAGGCATATTTGACCGGCAGCTTGGTTCCCAACGGCGTGTCGAGTTGCACCGTCGCGCCCATCAGCATGTCTTTGATGTCGGCCCCGCCGACCGGTACGGGCTCGGCCGCTGCCGCAGCCGTTACACTCACCAAACTTGCGATACTCAAGCGTACGAACATGCAGAACCCATACTCGACAACAAAACCACGCCAGGTGGCCCGGCTCAGTCTGCCGATATCCACCCCCCACTTGTCCCCTAAGAGTATGGCAACAAAGCGGAAGTCCGCGTGGCCGAACACGAGGGGCTTGCGTGTGTTGTGTCGCGCACCGAGGACGAGGCTTTAGAGGAATATCTTAAATTGGTTTATTACTCGCTTACGAACCAAATAAACCAAAGCTACTGCAGCGCAAAAAACACTATACGGCCACGCCCGTCGCGAGCCAGTTGGGCAACGCATGCGCCCAGTCGGTGGAGTTGCCGGCACCGAAGCACAGCACCATGTCACCCGGCCGGCCGATCGCGCGGATCGCCGCCGCCAGCTCCGGTGCCGCATCGACCGATCGCACGTTGGCATGCCCGGACCGCGCGATCGCCTGCGCCAGCGCCTGATGCGACACCCCCTCGATGGGCTTTTCGCCCGCCGTATAGAGCGGCCCGATGATCACCGCGTCGGCATCCTTGAAGGCTGCGGTGAAGTCACCGAACAGATCGCGCAGCCGCGTATACCGATGCGGTTCGCAGATCGCGATCACCCGTCCCCCGCGCGAAACGCCGGCGCGTGCCGCCTTCAAGACAGCCGCAATTTCCACGGGGTGATGCCCGTAGTCGTCGAAGAATTCGATCTCGTTCCACACGCCGGTCGGCTGGAAACGCCGCTTGACGCCGGCAAAGCTTGCCAGCCCCGTGCGGATCTGGTCGTCGCTCAAGCCGACTTCCGTCGCCACCGCGATCGCCGCCAACGCGTTCAACGCATTGTGCTCGCCGGGGATCGGCACGCGCAAGCCTTCCAGTTTGCGCGCCCCACCCTTGAGGCGCTGGCCGAGTTCCACATCGAACGTCGTGAAACGGCCGGCGACGCCGACGCGGCCGAGCCGCAGATCCGCGTCGGCGCTCGCCCCATACAACAGCAGTCGCTTGCCGTCGGCGCGCAAACCCAGTTTCTCGATCAACGCGCGGGTGACAGCATGATCGATGCACGCGATAGCCAATCCGTAGAACGGGATCTGCGTGAAGAACCGCTGAAACTCGCGATGCATGTTTTCGACCGAGCCGAAATAATCCAGATGCTCCGGATCGATGTTGGTGACCACGCCGATCTCGGTCGGGATGGCCACGAACGTGCCGTCGCTTTCGTCGGCCTCCACCACCATCCAGCGTCCGCGACCGAGTCGCGCGTTGGTGCCCCAGTCGAGCACGATGCCGCCGGTGATCACCGTTGGATCGGTGCCAGCGGCAGCCAGCATGTGAGCAATCAACGATGTGGTCGTCGTCTTGCCGTGCGTGCCCGTCACCGAGATGGTCGAGTAAAGCCGCATGATTTCGGCCAGCATGTCGGCCCGGCGCAGAATGGTCAGGCCCTTGGCGCGTGCCGCATCGAATTCGGGATTGCCGGGTTTCACCGCCGTTGAAATTACCACCAGCTGCGCGCCGACCAGATTGATCGCGGCGTGGCCCACGAACACCCGCATCCCCAGGCGGCGCAACCGCTCGACGTTGGCCCCGTCCTTCTGATCGCTGCCCTGCACAGTATAGCCGCGCGCCTGCAGCACCTCCGCGATCGCACTCATGCCGATGCCACCGATACCGACGATGTGGATGGTGCCAAGCGTTTCGGGCATGTGCATGAAGGTAGCTCCTTTTCCCGTCTCCCCGTGTGCGAGGAAAAGGTGGGCGAAGCCCGGATGAGGGGCGGCCGCAATTTCTACGCCGCGTCCCTCTCCCTGTTGAGCTTTGCAACAACGAGAGTGGCGTCATCCGGTCTCTTCCGCTATCCCCGCTGCCTTTGCAACGGAGCGAGGGTTCCCGGCGCGATGGTGCCAAAAGCATCACGAACACCGGATGAGCCGCAGCCACGAATTCTTATAACTCCTTTATCTTTTCGTCCCGTTTTCGCAATCGAACTTTTATCTCGCCGGCACTATCTCTTCATTCGGGTCGAACCCGAAGTGCAGCAAGTTCGTGAGATCAACCATGGCAACTTTTGTCAAGCACACCTCCCGCGCTACGGCTCGAGAGACGTTCGCCAGCCCTCACGACGGACCGCCGCTCTCTTTTGAGAAGGTCAGGCACGTCGCCATCGAATTCGCCTTCATCTGTTTTCTGCTGGCGGTCGTGGCGGCGGTGATGACGGCGAGATTCCTGATGACGATGCCAGGCGTTCAGCTTCAGTGAAAAGGACCGTGCCATGCATCCGCTCAATTTCCACCCGACGCCGTTTGACGGGACATCACAGCCAGTACCGGAAGTCGACCTGACGACATGGCGGGATATCGGACTGGTGCTGTGCCTGATCATACTCGCCATCGGCCTGGCCGGCTTCTGGATCAAGTTCGCACTCTGAGCAAATCATCACCTGATGCGGTCGTGTCATGCACAATAATCAATATGACCATCACCTGCGCGTATTTGTTCGCATCGCACCTTCGGGTGCATGGATCATTGCCGACGAACGCGAGCGCCGTGGCGGACGTTTTCGCGACCGCGAATCAGCCCTGCGTTTTATCCACCGCGAATTCGGCCACGACGTCGAACTGGTCATGTGGCTCCCCGTCCTCAAACAAGCGGCATGATCTCACGCACTTGCAGTCCGTTGGGTTAGCGCGGGCAGGTCGATCGCTGCTATGCATAGTGCCCATCCCGCGCGCAACCCAGCATTTCCAACCGCGCCCGAAATTGTTGGGTTACATGCGGCATGGATATCTCGACATTGCTGAGACGTCCGTGGCCGCACTATCCCAACCTACGCGTTGTATGTAGGGCGCAATAGGCATCTTTGCCGTATTGCACCTGACGCTTGGAGCGGGCGTCCGCCTTGAAACTCCACTCGTTTGGCCGGCGCAATACGCTGAACGCTATTGCGCCCTACGCCCCCGCCCCACCACCTCAAACTTCCGCTGGCGTCCAGCGGCCCATCAGTTCTTCGACCAAATTTGCCAGCAGCACGACGGCGTTGGGCCGGCCGGCGTTGCGCGCGGCGGCGGCCATCGCAGCCAGCTTCTCCGGCGCTTCCAGCAACTGGCCGATTTCGGCAGCCAACCGCTCGATGGTGATGTCCTTCTGCTCAAGGCAGATCGCGCCGCCAGCATCCGCCAACCGCCGCGCATTGGTCAGCTGATCGTTGTCGATGGCGTTGGGCAGTGGCACCAGGATCGACGGCCGCCCCATGACGCACAATTCAGCGATCGTCGACGCCCCCGCGCGGCCGATCACCAGATGCGATTGCGCCATCGCCTCGGGGAGATTGGAAAAGAACGCTTGCACGTAGGCGTGGATACCAGCCGCGCGATAAGCCTGTTCGACACGCGCCACATCTTCCTCGCGCGCCTGCTGCACGATGCGCAACGCCGCGCGCGCTTCTGGCGAATAAGTGGCCAGCGTCTGCGGCACCACGTCGGAGAAAAACCGCGCGCCCTGACTGCCGCCGAAAATCAAGATCTGGTACGGACCCGATGCATCCGGTGCCACGTAAGGCTCGCGCGCCCATTCGAGCACAATGTCGCGCACCGGGTTGCCGGTGAAGCGCACTTTCGCAGCCGTCCCCACGTCGATGCCCTTGACGCCCTGAAACGATGTAGCGATTGCGTTTACGCGCCGGGACAGAAACCGGTTGGCGCGACCAAGCACCGCATTCTGTTCGTGGATCGCCGTCGGAATGCCGCGCAGCCGCGCGGCCAGCATCGGCGGCAGGCTCGGATAACCGCCGAAACCGACCATCGCTTTCGGATGCACGTCGCCGAGCACCTGTCGCGCCTTGGCGACACCCTTCGCAAGCGTCAAGCCGGTGTGGGCGGCCGCCACCGGCGAGCGGCCGTTGATGGTAGCCGATGGCACCTGGAAGATATTTCGCGCCGGAAAGTTCGAACCGTAGCGATCGCCGCGCATGTCTGTAATGAGATCGACCGCGATGCCGCGCCGCTTCAATTCCTGCGCCAGCGCAAGCGCCGGGAACAGGTGCCCACCGGTCCCGCCCGCCGCCAGCATCACGCTGTCGGTCGTGATTTTGATCGTCGGCGGCGCGGCCGGCGACGCGTCGTCGAGCGCCGTAACTTTCGCCTCGTCCGCCACCAGCTCGGCCACTGGTTTTTCAATTGTCGTCGTCACGCGTGTGCCTTTTTCGTAAATCCGGGCAGGGCTTCGGTCAAGGCCCGGAAATGGTCGCCGCGATGCTCGAAGCTATTATATTGATCATACGATGCGCACGCCGGTGATAGCAGAACCACCGGCTCCGTGGCAGAGGACGCAGCCGTATCCCGCACCGCCTGTTGCAAGGCTACCTCCATCGTGCCGCACATTTCGAACGGAACTTTGCCTGCGAGCGTCTCAGCGAACTCCGGCGCGCATTGGCCGATCAGGTAGGCCTTCGCGACGCGGTTGAAATAGGGAGCCAGCGGCTCGATGCCACCCTCTTTCGGCACGCCGCCCACGATCCAGTAAATGCTTCCAGCCGCAAAACTCAGCAGGGCTTTTTCGGTACTGTCGGCATTGGTACCCTTGCTGTCGTTGACGATGACAGTGCGACCGACGTGGCCGAGCTCTTCGAGGCGATGGGCGAGGCCAGGGAAGGATTTGAACCCGGCAACGACCGCCTCCACGGGAATGTGCAGCAATGTCATCGCAGCAAACGCCGCAGCAGCGTTCTCGCCATTATGCGCCCCCCGCAGGGATCCTATGCCGTTGAGATCTGCAAGTTCCGCCGAAGACGTTCCATCTGATCCAAATAATTTTCCATCGCGGAGATAAATATCGGCCCGCGACTTTGTCGAAATTCGGAAATGAAATTTGTAGCGGTCGGTCAGAAATTGAGACGACTTTGAGGACCAAGCGTCATCTATTCCGAGAACGGAACTATCCGCGTCGGCGACTAGCTTCTCTTTCACCGCCGCGTAATTCTCCATCGTCCCGTGCCGGTCCAGATGATCCGGTGTGATGTTTGTCAAAACCCCGACCGTCGGATGCAAGCTCGGCGTCAAATCGATCTGGAATGAACTCATCTCGATCACGAAATAGCGATCCGGCGCGGGCGGTTCGAGCGACAGCACGCCGACGCCGATATTACCGCCCATCTGCACATCTTTTCCAGCTGACTTAAGAATATGCGCGATCAGTGCCGTGGTGGTCGACTTGCCGTTGGTGCCGGTAATCGCAATCACCGGGCACTGCGGGCACGCCTTTGCCCGCTCGCGAAAAAACAATTCGATATCGCCGATGACCTCGACGCCGGCAGTCCGAGCGCGCGCAACCGTCCAGTGCGGTTGCGGATGCGTCAGCGGCACGCCCGGTGCCAGCACCAGTGCTGCAAACCCGCTCCAGTCCGCTTGGCTTAAATCGACCAGCGGCAGCCCGGACTTCATCGCCGCCGCGCGGCCACCCTCGCCGTCGTCCCAGCAGGCGACAGTCGCGCCGCCGTCGCGCAAGGCCTGCGCGGCCACGATGCCCGAGCGTGCCAGTCCGAACACCGCAACGTTTCTGCCGGCGAATGTCGTGATCCGAATCATGCCGCGCACCTTAGCGCGCGTGCCGCCAGAATACAGCACTTCGCGCGGGTTTGATCGCGCGCGCACAGTCCCTCCGCTGTCATCCCAGAGCTTGTCCCCAGGACCCAGGGTACGGCCGTCTGAGACAGGGTGGTGTTCGTTGAAATCACAGCGCTACTGTCTTCTTGGACGCACGCGGAACGCTGGATCCTAGCCACAAGGGGTAGGATGACAGGGGCGAGTGTGGTGTGATTTCGACAGTTTTGGTCGTGTCGAGCGCGGCCCATCACCGCAGCTTCAACGCCTGTAGGTTGGGTCAAGCCTTCGC
>JANXYD010000450.1 GCA_025350265.1 Hyphomicrobiaceae bacterium
GGCCTGCCGCAACGTGACGGGGTTAGCCGGATTGTTCGGCACCAGCTTGCCAGATCATTACGCACGGCAAGCTGCAGGCGCGCACGGTACTGCGAGATGTCGGCCGCGTGCTGCAGATGCCTTACGGACAGGTCAACAATCTGTGCAAGCTGGTGCCGAACAATCCGGCTAACCCCGTCACGTTGCGGCAGGCCATCGACGGCGAGCCGAAGCTGCAGGCCGAGCGCGACAACGAACCCGCCGTCAAGCATCTGCTCGAAATCTGCGAGAAGCTGGAAGGGCTCTATCGGCACGCGTCCACGCACGCCGCCGGCATCGTCATCGGCGATCGTCCGCTCGATGAGCTGGTGCCGATGTACCGGGATCCGAAATCGAGTTTTCCGGTGACGCAGTTCAACTGGAAGCTGGTCGAGGCCGCCGGTCTGGTGAAGTTCGACTTCCTGGGGTTGAAAACGCTGACGGTGTTGAAGAAAGCCGTCGATCTCATTCGCCGGGGGCGCGGCATCGAAGTCGACCTGCCGACCTTGGCGATCGACGGCTCAGATCCGAAAGTGATTGCTGCCTATGAACTGCTGGCGCGCGCCGACACGGTGGGTGTGTTCCAGCTTGAAAGTACCGGCATGCGCGACAGCTTGAAACGGCTGAAGCCCGACCGCTTCGAGGACATCATCGCGATGGTGGCGCTGTATCGTCCGGGGCCGATGGACAACATCCCCACCTACATCAATCGCAAGCACGGCGAGGAACCGGTTGATTGCCTGCATCCGCTGCTGGAAGGCATTCTGAAGGAGACATACGGCGTCATCATCTACCAGGAACAGGTGATCCAGATCGCGCAGGTGATGGGCGGATATTCGCTGGGACAAGCCGATCTGCTTCGGCGCGCGATGGGCAAAAAAGACAAGAACGAAATGGCCGCGCAGCAGAAGAAGTTCGTCGAAGGCGCGATGGAAAAAGGCGTCAAGAAGGCCGAAGCGGTGTTCATTTTCGAACTCGTCGACAAGTTCGCCGGGTACGGTTTCAACAAGTCGCACGCGGCGGCCTATGCGCTGGTCAGCTATCACACGGCCTATCTCAAGGCCAATTTCCGCGAGGAGTTTCTGGCGGCGTCGATGACGTTGGATTTGTCGAACACTGACAAGCTGGCGCTGTTCGCATCCGAAGCGCGGCGCAGCGGCATCGCCGTCAAGGCGCCCTGTGTCAACGCGTCGGAGGTCGACTTCCAGGTCGAGCAGCCTCCCTCTCCCCGCGATCCTTCAGTATCCCATGGTGCCATCCGGTATTCGCTGGCGGCGTTGAAGAATATCGGCGCGGGGGCGGTGGAGACCATCGTCGCCGAGCGTAACGCGCATGGCCCCTACAAGTCGCTCGCCGATTTCGCGCAACGATTGCCGCCGAAGTCGCTGAACAAGCGCGCGCTTGAGACGATGGCTGCGGGCGGAGCCTTCGACACGTTCGAGCCAAACCGGGCACTGCTCCACGGCAACGTCGATCAGATCCTGGCGGTCGCCAGTCGCACCGCCGAGAACGCGGCGCGCGGCACCACCGATTTATTTGCCGGCTCTGGCACCACGCCGGCCAAGATCGATTTGCGCGCGACCAAATCGTGGACGCCGATGGACAAGCTGAACGAGGAGTTCAAGGCGATCGGTTTTTTCCTGTCGGGCCATCCGCTGGACAGCTACGCGGCCGTGCTGCCTAAGCTCGGCGTCTCCCGGTTCGCCGATTTCGAGGGCCGGGCTGGCTTGTCGGCCACGTCGGGGCGGTTGGCCGCAATCGTGGTCGCGGCGCGCGAACGGCGCTCGCAGAAGGGCAACAAATTTGCGTTCGCGATGTTTTCCGACGCCACCGGTCAGTTCGAGGCGGTGATTTTTTCCGATACGCTCAACGCGTGCGGTCATCTGCTCGAACCGGGCACGCCGGTACTTGTTTCGGTGGAGGCCGAACGCGACGGCGAAACCGTAAAGCTGCGCGTGCAAGGCATGCAGGCGCTCGACGAAGCGGCGGCCGGCGTGCAGCGTGGCCTGAAGCTGGTGCTCGATCGGCGGCTTTTGCAATCGAAGAAAGTATCGCTGGAACTGCTGAAATCCGAGTTGCGACCGGCGAACGGTGGTCCGAAAAGCGGTGGCGAAATCCGCGTCGTGATCGAACTGGACGATCGCGAGCGCACCCTGGAAATCGATCTGCCCGGCCGCTACGATGTCGGGCCGATGATGCAAGGGCACCTCAGCACAGTACCCGGCGTGCTCGACGTCATCGATCTCTGAGCGGCTGCGCCGGTTTTTTGGGCCAACCTGGTTAATGCAGTCTACGGCCGAAAATTTGCGATTCCGCGGGCTGTTGAGGTTTTGGCTACTTGGGTGCGCCTGATGATGCTGGAGCGGCTCAGCGAGCGTTCCAGGCCTCGGCAAACGCCGTCGGTTCTACCCGTGCCACTTGCGAGGCCGGTCCGATGGCGGCGCGGATACACGTAGGCGTCTGCGCGCCCCCTCAACCGTTTGTTGACCACTAGGCTCTATCGTCCCGGCCGGAACAGGGAACGGCGGGATTGCATGAACCGGCTCGACATTGATGCGGCCAAATTGGCGTTGCAGCCTCGGCGCGCGCTGCCCTGGCAGCTTTCGCATGTCTGCGGGCTGCTCTGCCTGGTCGCACTGATTCCGATGCTGCGCTACTACTACGAGCACTTTCGGGTCGTCGCCTGGCCGTTGGAAGTCAGTGGTTTTCCCGCCGGGCGCGACTTCGTCAATCTGTGGTCGGGAGGGCGTGCTGCCTGGAGCGGTAACTATGCTGCACTGTTCGATGCCAAGGCTTATGCGCTCGATCTGCAACAACTGATCCATCCGACGATGGTCGAAAACGGATTGGTCTGGTCGTATCCGCCGACCGCCTTCTGGTTGGGTCTGCCGTTCGCCAAGCTGTCGTTTTCGGCCGCGCTGCCGCTGTGGTATCTGGCAGGCTTTGCCGCGGTGCTGTGGGTTTTTCGTGTCGACGGCACCAAGCCCATGCCGTTGTGGGCGCTGCCGTGGCTACTGTTGGCGCCGGGCGTGCTGATGGCGCTGTACTTTGCGCAGACTGCGCTGCTAACGACTGCGCTCTTTGTTGGTGGGTTGCTTCTGGCGCGCGACCGGCCGTATCTGGCGGGGGCGCTGTTAGCGGGTTTTGTCATCAAACCGCATATGGGCCTGGTGATTCCGGTAGTTTTGCTGGCGATGCGGCAGTGGCGCGCGTTCGCCGCAACCGCGGTGTTCAGCGTGTTTTACGTGCTGTTGACCGTGCTCGCGTTCGGTATCGAGCCGTGGGGCCTGTATCTCAATGTGACATTGCCGAAGCATCTGGGCCTGCTGACGCCGTGGGGGCTGCGCCTGCCGTGGATGTTCACCGCGCAGTATTTCCAGTTTCTGGGGGCCGGGTTCAGCACCGAGGTGGCGATGCGCCTGCACTGGTTGGTGGCGGGGTTCTCCGTGGCGGCGCTGGCCTTCACGTTGCCACGCTTGCGCGATCAGAACCTGCGGATACTGCTGGCTGCGGCAACCACCTTGCTGGTCAGCCCGTACATGCAATCTTACGAATTGGCGCTGCCGGCAATCGCGGGCTTGCGCGCCGCAGCCTACGCGCCGGCCGGCGACGATCCCGACGAGTCGCTGCGCTGGGGCATGGTGATCGTGGCGTTGATGGCACCGGTCGTTGGGTTGCTGACGATGCTGGCAACAGGCGTCAATCCGGTGGCGCTACTGATGTTGGCGATCGTCGTGCCGGCGCTGTGCAGCGTCTGGCCAGAGGCAACCGAACGCCAAGCCTGGACGTCGCGCCTGTCGCGCGTGCTGGCGTTTTGGTGCCGGCGTTCACAGCGCGCGATCTGACGCCCGCCCTCGACGCCGCGCGTTGCGCGGTTAGCCCCGGTTCATGCCGCTCATGATTCGTCCGCTTTTTGGCGCACGGAGTGCCGGGGCGCAAACGGGTGCGGTCCCCGTCCCGGGTGGTTGCAAGCTGGCCCGTCGACCAAGGCTTTGTTCTTGTTGCAGTGCACGATCTTATGCCCGGTCCACGCCACGATCGCGCCCCGTGGGCTGGGTGGCTGCGCGATTGGGGTTGGCTTGCAGTCCAAGATAAGCTAGATTGCTTAAAACCTAGGCACTCAACCGGGTTGTTCGTTTATTGGGCATATCGCTTTTCTCCCTTGTTTCGATTGGATGTTTTGTGTCGGCTGCGATCAACGCTGCGGTTTATTCACAGTTATTGGCCGTCGGGCCAGTGGCGGTCCCGAACTGCGTCGTGCTGGCTCCCATGTCGGGCGTCTCCGATCTTCCCTTCCGGCGTATCGCTGATCGCTACGGTGCCGGACTCGTGGTTTCCGAAATGGTGGCGAGCCGCGAATTGGCGGCGGCCCGGCCGGATGTCGAGCGGCGGGCCGAGGGCGCGGGGCTTGATCGTTATGTCATACAACTCATTGGTCATGAAGCGAAGTGGATGGCCGAAGGTGCCCGTCTGGCGCAAGGGCTCGGCGCTGATGTCATCGATATCAATATGGGGTGTCCCGCACGCGAAGTAACCGGGCGGCAGTCGGGATCGGCCCTGATGCGTGACCTCGATCACGCGGTTCGGCTGATCGAGGCGGTCGTAGAGGCGGTGACTGTGCCGGTGACGCTCAAAATGCGGCTCGGCTGGGACGACAGGACGGCCAATGCGCCTGAACTCGCGCGCCGCGCAGAGGCTGCCGGCATCAGGTTGCTGACAGTTCATGCACGAACGCGTTGCCAGTTCTTCAAGGGGCGGGCCGATTGGGCGCGTGTCAAACCGGTGGTCGACGCGGTCACTGTTCCGGTTGTCGTGAATGGCGATATCTGTTCGCTGGCGGACGCGCGGGGCGCGCTGGCGCAATCTGGTGCCAACGGCATCATGATCGGACGGGGGGCCTATGGTGCGCCGTGGCTGCCGGGGCGCATCGCTGAGGCGCTGGCTGCTGGCACCGAGCGCATCGCGACGCCGGCTCTCACAGAACAGGCGGCGACCGCAGTCGGCCATATTGAAGCGATGCTGACGCACTACGGCAGCCGCCTTGGGCTGAAGAATGCGCGCAAGCATGTCGGCTGGTACCTCGAAACCAGCGGTGCCGAGGTTCCCATCGGTAAACACTGGCGCAGGCGCTTGTGCACCGAGGAGAGCGCTCCGGCGCTGCTGTCGGGACTGGCGGAATTCTATCGCAGCATTGAACCGGTCTACGCGGAGGCGTCATGAACTCGCTCGGTCTGATGACCCACAACGGCTCGCGTACCCACATCGACCACGAACTCGTGCTGGGGGTTGTGCCGCATCCCATACTCGTCATCGGCGCAAGCGATCGGGCGGTTTATGCCAACGGCGCGGCAGAGCAGTTTTTCTCCACCAGCCAATCGCTGTTGAAACGGCAGTCCCTGAGCGAACTGGTCGGCACCTGTTCGCCGTTGGTGGCGCTTCTCGGGCAAGTCCGCCGCACCGGTGCCAGCGTCAACGAATACGGGATCGACGTCGCCATTCCCCGCGTCACGGCTACCCGGCTGGTCGATGTCTATGGCGGCTTGTTGCCGGAACAGTCGCCGTTGGTCTTGCTGATGCTGCAGCAACGCGCCATGGCGCAGATGATCGAGCGGCAATTGACGCATCGGGCGGCAGCTCGTTCCGTATCCGGCATGGCGGCGATGCTCGCCCATGAAATCAAAAATCCGCTTTCGGGAATACGCGGAGCGGCGCAATTGCTCGAGCCCGCGCTCGGCGACGAGGACCGGGCACTGACGCAACTGATCTGCACCGAAACCGACCGGATCCGCGACCTCGTCGATCGCATGGAAGTGTTTGGCGACGAACGTCCCTTGGCGAAAACGGCCGTCAACGTGCATGCGGTGCTGGATCATGTGAAGCGGTTGGCGGTCAGCGGGTTTGCGCGCGGCATTCCGTTCGTCGAGGACTATGATCCGTCGTTACCCTCGATCATGGTCAATCGTGACAAGATGGTGCAGGCGCTCCTCAATCTGGTGAAGAACGCCGCCGAAGCCCTGGACGATACCAATAGCGATGCGCGCATCACGTTGCGTACGGCTTTCCGGCCTGGTGTCCGACTTGCCTTGCCCGGCTCACAGGCCCGCATCAGTTTGCCGTTCATGATCGAAGTGGAAGACAACGGCAGCGGCATACCCGCCAATATGAAAGAATATTTGTTCGACCCGTTCGTCACCTCCAAACGCACCGGCACAGGTCTTGGTTTGGCGCTGGTGGCCAAGACGATTTCCGATCACGGCGGCATCGTCGAATGCGATTCGAGCCCAAAACACACGGTTTTCCGCATTCTGCTGCCTCTGGCTGAGGGCACCCGTAGCAAGGGCCGCCAAACTGCAATCGAGCCGGTGCCAGCACTTACCCATCCAACGACCCCAAACAAAAAAGGCTGACCATGAGCCGCGGAACTGTACTCGTCGCCGATGACGACACCGCAATTCGCACGGTGTTGAACCAAGCTCTGGTGCGGGCGGGATATGCGCCGCGCGTCACCGGCAATGCCGCGACCTTGTGGCGGTGGGTCAACGACGGCGAGGGCGACGTCATCATCACCGACGTCGTCATGCCCGATGAAAACGCCTTTGATCTCATCCCGCGCATCAAGCGGGTGCGGCCCGACCTACCGATTATCGTCATGAGCGCACAGAACACGCTGATGACGGCGCTGACGGCGGCTGAAAAAGGGGCCTTTGAGTACCTGCCGAAGCCGTTCGACCTCAACGAATTGATCAGCGTCGTCGGTCGCGCCCTGGCGGAACCGAGCCGCAAGGCCGCCAAGCGCCCCGTCGAGGCCGAGACCGAAGAGATGCCATTGATCGGGCGCTCGGCCGCCATGCAGGACATCTATCGTGTGCTGGCGCGACTTACGCAGACCGACCTCACCGTCATGATCAACGGCGAGAGTGGAACCGGCAAGGAACTGGTCGCCAAAGTGCTGCACAACTTCGGTAAGCGAAAGCACGGTCCGTTCGTGGCGATCAATATGGCCGCCATTCCGCGCGAACTGATCGAGAGCGAACTGTTCGGGCACGAGAAAGGCGCCTTCACCGGGGCGCTGTCGCGGGCAACGGGGCGCTTTGAGCAAGCGGAGGGCGGCACCCTGTTCCTCGATGAAATCGGCGATATGCCGATGGAAGCACAAACGCGCCTGCTGCGCGTGCTCCAGGAGGGCGAATACACGACGGTCGGCGGGCGGGCGTCCATAAAGACCAACGTTCGTATCGTCGCTGCCACGCACCGTGACCTGATGAACCAGATACAGCAGGGGCTGTTCCGCGAAGATCTCTATTATCGCTTGAATGTCGTGCCGATGCGTCTTCCACCTCTCAGGGAGCGCGTCGACGACATCGGCGATCTCGCGCGGCACTTTCTGCGCCATGCATCGAAGTCGGGCCTCGGCGATAAGTCCATTGCAACGGCTGCGGTCGACAGGCTTAAGGCGCACGACTGGCCCGGTAACATCCGCGAACTGGAAAACTTCATCCGCCGGCTGGCGGCGCTGCGTTCGGAGGATACTCTCACCCCCGATGTCATCGACGAAGAACTGCAATCGTTGCGTCCGGCACTTGAGATGCGGCGCGGCGCACAGAGCGCACCCAACGGGCTGTCTGAATCGGTCGAGCGCCATCTCGCCGATTATTTCGCCAGCTTCGGCAAGGCACTTCCGCCCCCCAACCTCTATGATCGTATCCTTGCCGACGTCGAGCGCCCGCTGTTCATTGCGGCCCTGGCGGCGACGCACGGCAATCAGATCAAGGCGGCGGACCTGCTGGGCATCAATCGCAACACCTTGCGCAAGCGGATTCGCGAACTCGACATTGAGGTGCTGCGTGGATTTACTGCCGCGACGTCGTCAACTGGTGCCTGATAACGTCCGCCGAACGGTGTGAGCGCCCGAAATTGTCGCAAAGATGCCACACTCTACTGTGATGTAGAGGCTTCGGGGCGTGCAAAAATGCCACGGATTGGTCTGTCAGCGGTTCCGGCTGCCGTGCAGACCGGCAGTGACGTGCAGGTCGCGTGTGCGGCGCGCGTTTGCAGTCTGAACGGCGGTGTTTATCGCGAAGCCGCGGACTTCAATCACGAAGCAGAGGGCGCATCGGGCGGATATCGAGCGGATGACAGAACCCAACCATTCCGCACCCCAGCAACCGCCGACGGCGCTCGAACCGGATGTAGCGGAGCCGCTGCCGAGACGTCGATCATTTGACGATCCGGTGCGACTGTTGCCAGGCACCGACGAGCGATCGTTCATGATCGGGCTTGGCGTGGTGATCGCGTCGGTGGTGTCGGGGATTGCAACCTATCTGATCGTCATGGGCATGACGCCGATCGTGCCGCGCGGTCCGGTTGTGGTAACGGCGGTGCTGATCAATCTGGCGCTTGTCGCGGCCATGTGCTTCATCATCGCGGTGCAGGTGCGTGGCATCTGGCAGGGTTGGAAGGATAAAACCGCCGGCAGCCGTCTGCATGGGCGCATCGTCGGTCTGTTCAGCATCATCGCCATGTTGCCTGCATTGGTGCTGGCGGTTAGCGCCACGACGACGTTTTCGCGCTCGATCGATAACGTGTTCAACCGCCAGATCCGCACTATCGTCGAGACCAGTGCCGACGTTGCACGCTCCTATCTGGAGGAGCACGGGCAGTTGATCCGCACGGATGCGTCGAGCATGGCCAAGGATCTCAGCGACGCCGCACCGACGCTGGCCAAAAACCCCAAGAAATTTCGCGAACTGCTGCTCAGTCAGGCCGGCTTGCGTGATCTACCGGTTGCCTACGTCATCGATATCGACCGGCAAGTCTTGTTTTCAGCGGTCGAGAATGAGGATATTCCCTACGAGCAGCCCCCGCTCGACATGCTGCAGGCGGCAACCCTCGATCAAATTCCATTGCTGTTGCCGAGCAACGGCAAGTTTCGCGTTGCCGCGCTGGCTCCGATCAAAAGTCTGCCGAACACGTTTTTGTATGTCGCGCGTGGCGTGTCGCCGAGCGTCATGCGCCAGCTTCAGCGTTCAGAGGAAAGCACGCGCGAATACGACAAGCTGCGGCAAGATACTGGCCGGCTCAAGTTCATCCATGGCGTGCTCTATTTCATGACGGCGCTGACGGCGCTGGCCAGTGCCATCTGGGTCGGCTTGCGTTTTGCATCCAGTCTGGTCGGACCCATCCGCCGGCTGATCGCGGCCGCGCAGGCGGTTTCGCGTGGTGACCTTTCGGTTGAGTTGCCGATCTATCGCGGTGAGGGCGACTTGCGCCGGCTGTCGCATAATTTCAACCACATGACGCGGCAACTGGAACAGCAGCGAACCGAACTGGTAACCGCGAATGCGCAGGTGACGGAGCGCCGCCGTTTCATGGAGGCTGTGCTGGCAGGGGTTTCGGCGGGTGTGCTGGGGCTCGACGCCGACGGACGGATCACGCTCGCCAACCGGTCAGCCGAAACCCTGCTCGACCGGTCCGCCGATGATCTCGTCGGACGCCGTCTCAGCGAAGCGGTGCCGGCGTTTTCCGCTGTCTGGACCGCTGCGGCCGATGGAGAACGCAAAAAACCCCAGGCCGAAGTGGGGATCGAAGTCAAAGGCGCCGAGCGGACGTTTGCTGTTCGCATTACGCGCGAACAGCAGGGCGAAGAAAACTACGGCACGGTGGTGACTTTCGACGACGTTACCGACCTCGTCACGGCGCAGCGCACCAGTGCCTGGGCCGACATTGCACAGCGGATCGCGCACGAGATCAAGAACCCGCTGACGCCGATCCAATTATCGGCCGAGCGCATCAAACGCAAATACGGTCCGGTCATCAAGGAGGACCGCGACATCTTCGATAAATGCACCGACACCATCATCCGCCAGGTCGGCGACGTCGCTCGCATGGTCGACGAGTTCTCGTCGTTCGCACGTATGCCGAAGGCTGAAATGGAGCTGATCGATCTGCGCGATGCCATCAAGGATCCGGTGACGCTGTTCCAGCTCGGATCGACCGGCGTCGAGGTCAAGACGTCGCTCCCCACCGGTCCGGTTATGCTGTTGGCCGATCGCCGCTTGATCGGGCAGGCGATGACGAATCTGATTAAGAACGCTTGCGAGAGTGTGCAATCGGTCGCCGACAGCAAGGACAAGCCAGCTGATTTCAAGGGGCGCGTCGATGTCGTGGTGACGCACAACGGGGAAACTGCCGTGATCGACGTCATCGACAATGGATTGGGCTTGCCGAAGCAGAACCGTGCGCGGTTGCTTGAGCCTTACGTCACGACGAAGGGGGCGAAGGGCACCGGGCTCGGCCTCGCGATCGTTCTCAAGATTCTCGAAAGTCATCATGGCTCGCTGTCGCTGGAAGATGCACCGCTCGCGCCCGGACGTCCGCGCGGCGCGATGATGCGATTGACGCTGCCCGCACCGATGCGCGCGGCGACCGACAAACCAGAGCCCGGACCGCAGCGACGCTTTGCCGAAGCACTGCGTTCGCGGGCCTGAAAATCGCCTGGAAATCCATTTACAACTCCACCAGTGCTTGAAGAGGAATTCACGATGGCATCCGACATTCTGATCGTCGACGACGAAGCCGACATCCGTGAACTGGTCGCCGGCATTCTCGAGGACGAGGGGCACCGCACGCGTCTGGCACGTGACTCAGATGAAGCATTGAAGGCGATCGAGGAGCGGCGGCCGCATCTGGTGGTGCTCGATATCTGGCTGCAAGGCTCCAGGCTCGAC
>JANXYD010000010.1 GCA_025350265.1 Hyphomicrobiaceae bacterium
GCGTCGATGGGTCCGTTGTTGCCGATGATACCCAGCGCATGCCCTTCGATCGCCGCGTGGCCGCAGACGGTGTGGATGCCATAAAGCTGCTTGAAATCGAGAAAGTCGCTGCCGTCGACGAGCCGGGCGATGACCTCCCGCACATCGTAGGGTTTGCGATAATCGACGGGCACCGCACCAGCCAGTTCCTCGACCGGATAGCGGGGCTCGCGCCACGTGACATCGCGCTGGACAGGCAATTGCTGATTCCAGGGGATGCGACCCAGCACTTCGCGCGCCAACCGTATGCCGTCGGCGTCGTCTTCCGCCAGATATTCGGCAAGACCCGACTTGGTGGCGTGCATTTCCGCGCCGCCCAGCTCCTCGTCGGTGGCGATCTCGCCGGTCGCCGCTTTCAACAACGGCGGACCCGCAAGGAAAACCTTGGCCTTGCCGCGCACGAGGATCACGTAGTCGGACAGGCCCGGAACGTAAGCACCGCCAGCGGTCGACGAACCGTGTACCACGGTCACCTGCGGGATGCCGCGCGCCGACATGCGCGCCTGATTGGCGAAACCGCGCCCACCTTCGACAAAAATTTCGGCTTGATACAGAAGGTTTGCGCCGCCACTCTCGACCAGCCGCACCACGGGCAACTTATTCTGAGCCGCGATTTCCTGCACGCGCAGATTTTTCTTCAGCCCCATCGGTGCGGTGGTGCCGCCCTTGATCGCGCTATCCGACGCGGTCACGACGCAACGAATGCCGGCCACGGTACCGATGCCGCAGATGCCGCCGCCGCCCTGGATGCCGGCCGCACCATCGTCGTCGTGCATCTTGAACCCGGCGAGCGTGGACAGCTCAAGCCACGGCGCGCCACGATCAAGCAGCAAGGCCACCCGTTCTCGCGGCAGCAATTGCCCGCGCTTGCGAAACAGCGCCTCCTTGCCATCCGACGCCGCGCGCACCTTGTTTTCCAGGTCGCGGACCTCGGTGATTAGCGCCAGCATTTGCGCCCGGTTGCGCTTAAAACTCTCGGACGCTGGGTCGAGACGACTTTCGATGACGGGCATTTTGCATGCAACCCCGAGTGAGTTCATAGCGGACAGATTGTGCGGCCAGTGCGCGAACTGCAACTGAATTCGGACCGGCCGCGAAAACCTCGGCACCCCATCGCGACAGGCCGATGTCGACAGGTGACGCTCATCGTGACGCTCATCGTGACGCTCAACGTTGCCATGCTCGCTACCACCGACTAGCATCTGGCAAAATGCAGCGCAGGGGCTGTCGAGGATGAAGAGGGAGCGCCAGCATGGAATTCGATTTTTCCGCTGATCAAAAATTGCTGAAGGAGCAGGTGCAGCGCTTCCTGCACGACAAGTCGAAGTTGTCGGTGGCGCGCCGCGTGCTTGAGGGCGACGAAACCCATGCGGCCGACATATGGCGCGGTCTTGCGGATCTGGGCGCGCTCGGGGTAGCGGTGCCTGAAGCTTATGGCGGCATGGGATTGGGCGCGCTTGAACTGTGCGTGGTGGCTGAGGAAGTGGGCCGAGCCTGCGCGCCGGTGCCGTTCCAATCCTCGGTGTGCCTGGCGACGGACGCGCTGGTGCAATTCGGCTCGGAGGCGCAGAAGACGCGCTGGCTACCGAAGCTGATCGCGGGTGAGACGATCGGCACAATGGCCGTGAGCGAAGGCGGCAAGGGCATCGCGCAGATGGCGACGACGCTGGCAGGCGATAGGCTGTCCGGCACCAAGGTACCGGTCATCGACGGCGAGGCAGCCGGGGTGGCCATCGTCATGGCAGGTGGTGCGGGCGGAGCAACCCTGGCGATGGTCGATCTCGGTGGCCGCGGCATCACCCGCAAGCGCATCGACACGCTCGACCCGACGCGCAAGCAAGCGGAGATCACCTTCGACGGGGCGGCAGCGGAAATTCTCGGCGAACGCGGGGCCGGTGTGCGCCAACTCCGCACCCTGCATGATCGTGCCGCGGTGCTCGGCGCATTCGAACAGATCGGCGGCGCGGAAGCCGCGCTCTACATGGCGCGTGATTTTGCCCTGGAGCGGTACGCATTCGGCCGCCAGATCGGCTCCTATCAGGCGATCAAGCACAAGCTGGCGGACGCCTACATCAAGATCGAACTGGCGCGCTCGAATGCCTACTATGGCGCGATGATGCTGGCGTCGGGCGGGGCCGACCTGCCGTTGGCCGCCGCCGCCGCGCGGGTTTCCGCCACCGACGCGTACGAATACGCGTCGAAGGAGAACATCCAGACCCACGGCGGCATCGGCTTCACGTGGGCCGCCGATCCGCACCTGCATTATCGACGCTCGCGACTGCTTTCGCTGTCGCTGGGCGGTGCCACGCTGTGGCGCAACCGCCTCGTTACCGCCCTCGAAAAGCGCAACGCGGCTGCTTGATTTTGCACTTCGTCCTGGCCGCGCAGGCGGCGCATCGAGATCTATGTTGAACACTGAACTTAGCGCCTGATACGACGGAGACCGCCGCATGAACTTCAACGACACCGCCGACGAAGCCACGTTTCGCTTGGAAGCACGCGCGTTTCTCGAGGCCAATGCAAAACGCCGCGTGCCTGGTTCCGCACCCAGCCGCACCATCGACCGCGACGACGAGGTGATCAAGTCGGCCAAGGCGTGGCAATCCAAAAAGCTCGGCGCGGGTTTCGCCGCCATCACCTGGCCAAAGCACGTCGGCGGTCGCGGCGGCACGCCAATCCAGCAGATCATCTACGCACAGGAAGAAGCACAGTTTGTCACCCCGCCGGGGGTGTTCGATATTGGCCTCGGCATGTGCATTCCGACGCTGATCAAACATGGCACGAAGGAGCATGCAGTCCGCTTCGTCAAACCGGCGCTGAAGGGCGACGAAATCTGGTGCCAGCTGTTCTCCGAGCCGGTCGCCGGGTCCGACGTCGCCGGCATCCGCACGCGCGCCAAGCGCGAGGGCGACACCTGGGTCGTCAACGGCCAGAAGGTGTGGACGACCGGCGCGCACTTCTGCGACTTCGGCTTACTGTTGGTGCGCACTGACCCCGATGTCGCCAAGCACAAAGGGCTGACCATGTTCTTTGTCGACATGAAGTCGAAGGGCGTCGAGACGAGGCCAATCAAACAGGTCAGTGGCGGGGCTGAATTCAACGAAGTGTTCTTCACCGACGTGGTGATCCCCGACAGCCAGCGGCTCGGCAAGATCGGCGAAGGCTGGACGGTGGCGCTGACCACGCTGATGAACGAGCGGTTGGCGGTCGGCATCGCCACTGGCATTCTCGGCGTCGACGATTTCCTGGCGTTGGCACGTTCGGCCGATCTCGACGGCGAAGCAGCCATCAAAAATGGCGCCATCCGCGATCGGCTGGCGCAGTTCTTCATCGAGGCCGAGGGACTGAAATATACGCGCTATCGCATGTGGACGGCGTTGTCGCGGGGGGAAACACCGGGGCCGCAATCGTCGATCAACAAAGTTGTGTCCGGCCGCATGATGCAGGACTTGGGAAGCCTCTCGATGGAAGTGATGGGCGACGCCGGCATGATTGCCGGGGAAGGCCCGGGACAAGGCGCGTTCCAGCGGCAATGGTTGGGGGCTGCGGGGTTCCGCATCGCGGGCGGCACCGACGAGATCTTACGCAACATCATCGCCGAGCGCGTGTTGGGCCTGCCGCCCGATGTGCGGGTAGACAAGGACACCACGTTCTCCGAACTCGAAGCGGCGAGAAGCAAGCGATAATCACACAAACATCAAATTCAAATTCCCGCCACACGCTTGCCTGGATGGCCGCAGTCGGTGCTGAGCACCGCTCCGCGGTGGACAGGCATGACGGAGTTCTGGGAAGCTCCGCGCACAGATCGCGATTGCGTTATTGTTCGGCCTGCACTCTAAGTGCGGCCCCCTGGGCAGACTCGCTCTTTACCGCCCCTTGAAGACAGCCGGCCGCTTCTCGGCGAAGGCCTTGGCGGCGTTTTGGTGATCTTCGGTCAGGCTGGTCATGATCATGCCAGCGGCTTCCATGTCGAGGGCGTGCGACAGCGTGCCTTCTTCGGCCACTTTCATGTTGCGTTTGGCGTGCCACCAGCCGATGCGCGGGCCGGCCGCCAGCTTGCGGGCGAACGCCATCGTTTCGGCGTCGAGGGTGGCGTCGTCGATGACCCGGTTGGCGAGGCCCAGCTTTTCCATTGCCGCGCTGTCGAGCACCTCCGAGGTGAAATACAGCTCGCGCGCCTTGGCGGTCCCCACCAACTTGTGCAGGAAATAGTGCGAGCCGAAATCGCCGGAAAACCCGATCCTGGCGAACGCCGTCGTCATGCGCGCGCTCTTGGCGGCGAACCGCATGTCAGCGGCCAGCGCGATCGACAAGCCCGCGCCGGCCGCCACGCCGTTGAGCATGGCGATGGTCGGCTTCGGCATGTCGTGCAGCAGTTCGGAGATCCGCATGCGCGATCGCAAATCGGCGATTTTCATTTCCACTGTCCAGTCCGCGTTACGCCCGCCGGCCGCCATCGCCTTGACATCGCCGCCGGCGCAGAAAGCCTTGTCACCCGCTCCCCGCACGACCACACAGCCGATCGCCGGCGTCCTGGCAGCTTCCTCCAGCGCGTCCGACAAGCCGTTCATGATGTCCCGAGAGAGCGCGTTCATGGCCTCCGGGCGGTTGATGACGAGGCGCATGACGCCGTCTTCGACTGTGCGCATGAATTCGGTCATGGGGCGGATCCTGGAAATGAACGGCGGGCTAAATTGCCCCGGCTGCGATCTTATCCCTATTCTGCCGCATGGGAATACCGCGCGGCGAAGCACCTGCGTTCGTTGGCGGTCGCCAACAGCGGAGTGTGGCCGAGGTGGCTGCCCGCCGGCCGGCAGATCGAGGACGGCAAACGCCTTAGGTTGCGCGACGCTGGCGACGATGGATTGCCCGCAGCCCGGCTTTGCGCTATCAAGTCCCGGAGCAGCACCCATAGCTCAGCTGGATAGAGCGTTGCCCTCCGAAGGCAAAGGTCGCAGGTTCGAATCCTGCTGGGTGCGCCACTTCGGTACAAAGTGCGAACACCTGGACCGCCGGCGAGCGCACCTGCTGGACGCTCTTGCGCGTGGCAATAGTATGCGTGACCTCATTTCCCAGCAATGGCAACACCCGCATCCATTCGGAATAGGCTTAACACCCACGCGCACTCGTATTCAGCCATTCGCTGTAAATAGTGTAGGCAAGCCCCGCTGCCAAACTGAGCAAGTGAACACGCGGAGCGCTTGATCTCAACCAGTTCGGTTGCGCGACCAGCGACAAAGCCGCCAGAAGCGATAACGCCGCGATCATCACATCACCAATCGTGCAGTGAAATTCCGCGAAGGCTTGTTGACGGACCGTTCCTGTCCTCCAAAAATATTAACAGGGGAAGTTGCAAAATTTCCCATACAAAATTCGCCGCAAGCGAAACGCCGAGATGGCGGCGCACGGTCTGAAGCCAACTCGCTTGTGACGCAGTGTTCATCGCTGGCCACCCTGTCGTTCAAGATCGCGCTTGTTGCCATCGACCATACCGGTCAGGCACCACCTGAAATAAGCATCGCCCAGCAGCCATCTCGCGATCCGCCAAAAAACCAGCATCCGGCAATTCGTAGTCAATGCTAATGGTGTGGTTCGTGGTAGCAGGTGTAACCTCCTCCTCCAGCACGCGCATTTCATAACCACGCATCACGAGCAGTTTGGATTGCCGATGGCTCGCCAAATCTTCTCTCGGCCAGCGATATACGTCCTCACAAACTCGGAAAAATCGAACACCAAGCCCAGCATCTTGCCTGCGTATCGGTACGTCGCACCGACGTCTGTCGGTTCTGGCGAGACGATCTCGAGCGTAGGCTTGGAGCCCATCATCGGCATGGATGAGTTCTCATTCATATGCCGCGGGAAATTTCGGAGATCATCGACATAAGCAAGCGCGCGCTGTGCCGAAGCGCCACCCAATGCTGTGCGACTAAGATGGTGCATGGCTTTAGAGCTTCACGCGGTTAAGTCGCAATGCATTGCCGATGACGCTCACCGAGGATAGTGCCATCGCTGCGGCGGCAATGATCGGCGAGAGCAACATCCCAAACAATGGATAGAGAACGCCTGCCGCGATCGGAATACCGGCTGCATTGTAGATGAAGGCAAAGAACAGGTTTTGGCGAATATTCGCCATGGTGGCAGCTGACAGATGGCGCGCACGCACGATGCCGTTGAGGTCACCTTTGAGCAGCGTTACGCCAGCACTTTCCATCGCTACATCCGTGCCGGTTCCCATCGCAATACCGACATCAGCGGCGGCAAGTGCCGGTGCATCATTAACGCCGTCGCCGGCCATCGCGACTACCCGTCCCTGCGCGCGGAACCGTTCGACAACCTTGCTCTTATCTTGCGGCAGAACATCAGCCTCGATGTCGGTAATCCCGAGCCTTTGAGCAACCGCCTTGGCTGTCGTCGCATTGTCGCCCGTCAGCATCACAACGCGGATGCCAGCCGCCTTGAGTGCGGTGATGGCTGATGGCGTTGTGGCCTTAATCGGATCTGCAATAGCTATAATACCGGCCGCCTTGCCATCGATGGCGACGAAGATCGCGGTTGCGCCTTCGCGACGCATCTCATCCGCATGTTGATCGAGGTTGGCTGTATCGATGCCACCTTCGGTCATGATTTTGCGGTTGCCGATGAACAGCTTGCGGCCGTCGACCTTGCCAGTCACTCCCTTGCCAACCGGTGAGTCAAAATTCTCGACGGGTGCGAGGGTCAAACCCCGCTCATTGGCGGATCGAACAATTGCCGCCGCCAACGGATGCTCACTGCTGCGTTCCAAGCTGGCGGTCAGGCGCAAGAAATCTTCTTCGGTAACCCCGGCCCCGGTTTTTATGACAACGACGCTTGGCTTCCCTTCAGTCAGCGTCCCTGTTTTGTCGACGACCAGCGTATCGACCTTCTCCATACGCTCCAGTGCTTCCGCGCTTTTGATCAGAACTCCGGACTGTGCGCCACGCCCCACGCCGACCATGATCGACATGGGGGTCGCCAAACCCAAGGCACAAGGACAAGCAATAATAAGAACAGACACCGCCGCGATGAATGCGTAGCTAAAGCGCGGCTCAGGGCCCCAGATTGACCATACGGCAAAGGCCAGCAGTGCCGCTGCAATCACTGCAGGGACGAACCATGCGGCTACCTGATCCGCCAAGCGTTGAATGGGCGCGCGACTGCGCTGCGCTTGCGCCACCATCTGTAAGATTTGCGCCAGCATCGTATCGCGTCCGACCTTGTCGGCGCGCATGACAAACCCGCCCGATTGGTTCATCGTGCCGCCGATGACTTTCTCGCCAATGGATTTGGTCACGGGCATAGACTCCCCTGTCACCAACGATTCATCGATCGCGCTGCGGCCTTCGAAGATTTCGCCATCGACCGCCACACGCTCGCCAGGGCGTACGCGCAAACGGTCGCCGACAAGCACTTGATCCAGGCTGACGTCTTCATCGCTGCCATCCGATTTGATTCGGCGCGCGATCTTGGGCGATAGATCAAGCAATGCGCGAATGGCGCCGCTGGTCTGTTCACGCGCTTTGAGTT